>CAZQDP010000004.1:0-84857 GCA_964592375.1 uncultured Eubacteriales bacterium
GTGCCACTTCGGAAATAAACACATCCGTAATGAGTGCCGACCCGTTATATGTACCTACAAGATCATCTATGGTAGCAGTGCAAGCGATTTTATCCAGGTAATCACCAATTGAATTGCCAAGGTAATTGTCAATCAGCGCACCGATTAAATTATCCGCATAGCCCAAGGCATCCCCTCCGATATTCACCTTCATCGCCTCGATAATACCGCTAATATTGGCTTTGAATGCAATCTTTAGCTTTTCTTTTAATTCCTGTTGCATTTCCATTTTGGCATCTTGCAACGCAGCGCTTCCGCCTTGCTTCAAGATGTTCATAAATTCCTCCAGAATTTTTGCTCTGTTAGCTGCAAACTCGGCTCGCATTCCTTCATAAATTTCAATTGAATAGGAATTACTCAGTAGTTTTAATACTTCTTTTTGTGAGATTTCACTTTTTGATAATATTTTGGCGGTTTCTTTGGATGCCTTGGCAATATCGGCCTTGATCATTCTATCACCCACCAGTTTTATCCCATCATCCAAAAGAAGTTTGCCTTCCTTCGCTAGCCCTAATGTTGTACCGGAAATGGTTTTGGTATTGATTAATACCTTACTTCCACCAACAAAGGAAAAAGCGATATCCAGACCACCTTCCACAATATCACCTGTGGATGCCTTTTTATTTCCAACCTTGCTGATGCCTTTGCCAAGACCGGTAAACATCCCGGCAGTAAGCTTTGCTATTCCTCCCACGGCCCAACTTGTATATCCTTTACCGATGGTTGCCTCAACGGCACCCGCAGAAGTAGAGCCTGCAAGGTCTTCCGCTCCCTCAAAATACTCTGTTGCTGTTTTGAGGTGGTCAGAGCCTGATATATTGCTGTTATAATTATCTTTTACTTTTGTAAACCCTTGCGCAACGTGCTCGCTTATCTCGGAAGCGGTGTTTCCATAATACAGACCAATCCCAACACTATTGACCGTGTTTACAATAGCGGCGGTGGAATCTATCGCAACACCAAAACCTGTTGTAGCCTTTTGATAAGCGGATTTCACATACCCCCAGCCAGTTGAGAAATATCCTTCAGATGGGGTGGTGGAAGGGGGCGCTTGCTTTAGGACTTCCTCTGATTTAAAATAAAAATCGCTATCTCTTGAAGCGGCATATACCGTGCCTGCTTTTGACATAGGAGTAGCAACTGCAAGGATGTATTCCTGATCCTGTGCATCTAAGTTTTTAGCTACTTCGTTATTAAAACTTTCAAACAATTGAAGATAATTATGAATGAAGTCAATTTCAGATTGGGAAAAATTCGTCGTGTCAATCTTGGCAGCCTTTTCTTTTAAAGTCGGGATATTTTCTGCAATAAAAGCAGATGACGCACGCGCAAAATAATAATCTGCGCTTTCAATTTGACGAAAAGCAAAGCTTATTTTTTCTCGTGACTCGTATATTTTTTTAAGACTATCTTGAAGAGGAGAATTTTGCATCACCTGATCCAGTGTTGCCCCGGAGCTTACAAGCTTAGAATTTCCAGTTCCTTCAAACATATTCATGATAATGGCGGCGTATGCAAATAGCCACTGGGCATCTTTCATTGCAAGATTAGCACATTCCACAGCTTGAGCGGAGGCTTCATAATCCATATATGCATTGACATATGTATTTTGAGGCTCACTACTGCGAAGCACCTTGTACCTTGCATTTGCCAGTGCTTGAGAAGTCTGGAATTTTGAAATTTTTAGAAATGCATCTCGCACGGTCATGCCCGATTCCGGTTTCTCTTTGAGCACAACTTCAAAATAATTCATGAGTGAAGTGCGCACCGCTTCAAAGGCGGGTGTGGATTCATCCACCAACTTACACATGGTATCGCATTCAGATAGAATATACTTTGCTTTTTCAGCTTTTGCCTTTTCATAGCCTATCGCTCCCGGAAAAGGTAATGGCTGTGCTCCGGCGTAAAAGGGATTATAGGCAACAATGGTTTGCGTGGAATCGTTTTCTAGAAAATAATTGACACTACTTTCACTTAGCTTGTATTGAAAGTGAATGGGTTCATTTCCGCTAAGCTGCTTGCACCCTGGTAATAATCCAATAACCAACGCCAAAAGAATTGTGAAAATCACGATTTTTTTCATCATAAACAACCCTCCATTTATATTTTTAATCACTAATTTATCGCATACATAATCGTTAATATAATAGAAAGTATAAATATTTGGATAATATAGCACATTATATCATGTATGCCATCAATTGTAAATGGATAATGCAAAAAATCCGAAGCTTTCACTTCGGATTTTTTATGGGAATATATAAGGCTATTTATACGGATTTAAGCTTCCTTCTTCAGCGCCGGAGGCTTTAAGAAAAGCATCATCAATCCGCCAGCTAAAGCGGCAAGGGAGGCAATCACAAATGCAGGAAACATTAGGTTGATATCGGCTTTTGCAATATTTTTATAGTAGCCTGCGATGTAAGATGAGATGACTGCACCAGCGCCAAAACCAAGCAGAACCATTCCATAATTTGTGGCCATAAATTTCGTGCCCCAATAATCAGCAGTCAGCGCAGGGAAATTACTAAGGAAGCCGCCGTAGAAGAAGCCGATAAGACCGATTAACACAAAGATCCAGTATCCGGGGGCAACATTTACAAACAATGACAATATACAAGTACCAAAAAGTAAAATGACAATGGTCTTCTGACGACCTAACCGATCGGAAGCCCATCCCCAAAACAGCCTTCCGGCAGCATTGCAAATGGATATAACAAGCACACCGACGGTTGCAACATCTCCGAGGTTTCTGGCGATGGCAATTGGCTTTGCAAATCCAATCATCATGAGGCCGCCCATGCACGCCACCAAAAGAGCAAGTGTTACAATATAGAACTGAGGCATTTTCAGCACCTGAGAGGGAGTATAGTCTTGATGCGCCATACCTGCCTTCGGAGCAGGTGGCTCCCAGCCTTGTGGCTTAAAGCCTGCAGGAGGGTTTTTAATGAAAAATCCGCCGATTGAGCACACAACGATGAATACCAAAGCCAAAACGGCAAAGGTTTTCTGCTCTCCGTCGCCTGCCTGGCCGGTGGCAAAGCTTTTAATGACCGCTTCTACAATCGGAGCAAAGATTACGCCGCCAAGGCCTAAGGAAGCGACAATAACACCGGTAATGAGGCCTCTTTTATCGGGAAACCATTTCTGAGAGCAGGCAATGGTGGTGGAGTATGTAAAGCCCATTCCGATACCACCCAAAAGGCCGTAAGTGACCCAAAGAAGCCAAGGAGATGAGTTTGTCACAAAAGAAGCGCAAAAGAAGCCGATAGATAAAATAACGCCGCCAATGATGACAATGAGCCGAGGCCCGTATTTGTCTTGTAATTTTCCTCCAATGGTGCTGCCAATGGTTAAGGTTGCAAGTAATAGTGAAAAGGTAAGCGCAGCTGCCGCATTATCGCCGCCAAATAGCTTAGCTGCAATGCCATTTTGAAAGATGCTCCAAATATATGCGGTTCCAAGGCATAGCTGAATTGCGATTGAAGCAAAGATAGGAACCAATCGATTTACTTTTTGATTCTCCATTTTTGTACCTCCCATTATTTGATCTTTGGATTTCACCAAAGTCGTATTATTTTAACATATTTCCGGTTCAGATGCAATCCTTCGACAGGGATTGCCGTGATAAAACAAATTGTATTTTGTTTATATGTGAAAAAGCAGTATTCATTAAAAAATTATTTACTTGAGATGGATGTTATAATTAAAAGCGAGAGATTATTCAACAATTTGCTCTATTTTAAGCAGTTTTATGGTTTCTTTATGAAAATCAATGAGTCCTTCATCACGCATCAAGCATAATTCTCTGGACATGGAAGGACGAGAGACATTTAAAAACTCCGCAAGCTCGTTCCGGTTCAAGGGTAGATTAAAGGTGGTGCTCTTATTAAAATAATATTGCTCACAAAAAAACCTTGATAGCTTCTGACGGATACCCTTTAATGATAAATACTCTACTTTGTTATTTAGCATGAGTGCCTTATTAGATACGATTTCCAAAAGATTTTGAACAATCCTGCGATGAAAAGGACACACCTGCATACAATCACTGATTATTTTGCTTCGCGTAAAATACATAATTGTACAAGGCTGCTGGGCAATAACCGTGGCCGGCCAACTCCTTTTGCTGGAAAAAAGAATGATTTCGCCAAACTCCTCGCCCTGCGAAAGAAGCTTCATGATGATGCGGCTTCCGTCCACCATTTCTTTGGTCACAGCCGCACTGCCAAATAGCACAACGCCCATGCCGATGAGTGGTTCACCTGATATTGTAATACATTCATTTTTGCGATACTCCTTGATTTGAGGGTCAAGGCATGTAAGCATTTTCTCTATATCTTCCGGGTCTACTCCTTTAAACAAAGCACTTTTTGAGAGTACGTCAATATTTTTATTCAAACTATTCTCATCCTTTTTTTGTATCTGTAGCTACAGACGAATTACCATTATTATAGTATACTATCATCATGAAAGCAAGTCTACAATGAAAAGAGGCAAGAAACATGAAAAGAAATATTATTCAAATCAATCAGGAAAAATGTAACGGATGCGGCCTATGTGTAGATGCCTGCCACGAAGGCGCACTTAGGCTTATTGATGGAAAAGCTCAGTTGATTTCAGATAGTTATTGCGATGGCCTCGGAGCATGCCTGCCACAATGTCCCACTGATGCGATTACCATTGAGGAGCGAGAAGCGGCCGCGTTTGATGAAGAGATGGTGAAACTGAACATGGAACAAAAACAGAGTAAAATGGAGCCGCCGGCATGTGGTTGTCCCGGCGCTACCGCCAGAACAATCCCCCAAAAACCACAGCAGGAGTCTTTTGTGCAAGAGGCACAGGTAGCGGACTCTTCAAATCTTCGCCAGTGGCCGTGCCAGATAAAACTGGTACCGGCAGGGGCCCCATATATGCAAAATGCCAATTTGCTCATTGCTGCGGACTGTACAGCGTATGCATATGCGAATTTTCATAAAAAGTTTATGAACGGTAAAATAACACTCATTGGATGTCCAAAACTCGATGAGGGTGATTATTCAGAAAAACTTACGGATATACTAATGCAAAATGACATCAACAGCATTACCACACTGCGTATGGAGGTTCCTTGCTGCGGCGGGATTGTTCATGCTGTAAAAAACGCACTGAAGCGAAGTGGCAAGATCATTCCATGGAAGGTAGTTACTATTTCTACGGATGGAGAAATCATTGAGGAAGTATAAAAGATTGATAATGGGGTTCCATTTCATAAATAATTGAGGGAGGTATTACAATGTCGGAAATGTTTTGTTTTCAATGTGAACAGACAGCGGGAGGAAAGGGTTGTACCCGCGTTGGGGTATGTGGAAAAAACGCAGAGGTAGCAGGTGATCAGGATAAGCTTACCTGCGCCATGATTGGTCTTGCACGGGCAGTGGGCGACAATCCGGGCAAGGAAGCGGATGAACTTATTATGCAGGGTTTATTTACAACCGTAACCAATGTGAGTTTTGATGCCAGCGCAATTGAGCAGCTCACCGAAAAAATTCAGAAGCTTAAAGAAAAAATGGGTGGCGCAGAAGATTTTTCTGCCGATACACTATGGGAAGGGGATACCGATATCATCTCTCTTCGCTCAACCTTGCTTTTAGGAATGCGTGGCATGGCCGCATATGCATATCACGCTTATGTACTCGGAAAAACAGACCCGGAGGTGATGGCGTGGTTTTATAAGGGACTCAAGGCTTTTGCAATGGACCACACGGTGGAACAGTGGATTTCTCTTTTGATGGAGTTTGGACAAATCAACTTAAAGTGTATGGCTCTGCTTGATGAGGCAAATACAGGAGCATATGGACATCCCGTGCCTACGCGCGTCACGACGCATATCGAAAAAGGTCCGTTCATTGTTGTTTCGGGGCATGATCTTCTTGATTTACAGCAACTGCTTGAGCAAACACAAGGGAAGAACATCAATATTTATACACATGGGGAAATGCTGCCGGCACATGGATACCCAGGGCTTAATAAGTTTGCACATCTAAAAGGGAATTTTGGTACAGCATGGCAAAACCAGCAGAAGGAATTAGACCAAATTCCTGCACCTATTTTGTTTACCACAAACTGTTTAATGACTCCAAAAGCAAGTTATGCAGATAGAGTGTATACGACTGCAGTTGTCGGTTTTCCAAATCTTACGCATATTGATGAAGGAAAAGATGGCGTAAAGGACTTTTTGCCGATTATTGAAAAAGCACTTGCGCTTGGCGGATTTGCTACCGACCAGCTAAACACCGGCATTAACGGCGGCTTCGAGTTGACTACAGGATTTGCAAGAAACGCTGTGCTTGGCGTGGCAGATAAGGTGATAGAAGCGGTTAAGGGTGGAAAAATTAAGCATTTTTTCTTGGTCGGCGGATGTGATGGGGCAAAACCGGGTAGAAACTATTATACGGAATTTGTGCAAAAGGCGCCACGTGATACGGTTATTCTCACCCTTGCTTGCGGCAAGTTTCGGTTTAACGACATGGATTTGGGGGATATTGATGGATTACCACGCCTCATGGATATGGGGCAGTGCAACGATGCCTATTCCGCTATTCAAGTGGCATTAGCACTAAGCAATGCGTTTGGATGCAGCGTAAATGAGCTACCATTAACCCTTGTGTTATCATGGTATGAACAAAAAGCGGTATGCATTCTACTCACCCTACTCTCACTTGGCATTCATAATATCTATATTGGGCCTACACTACCGGCATTTCTTTCGGCAAATGTACTCAGCGTTTTGGTGGATACATTTCATCTTACCCCAATTGGCCTTCCGGAGGAGGATTTAAAAGCAATTTTAGGATAGTATCGGGTACGTGCGTGCAATAAATATATAAAAAGTTCTTTACATTGGCAAATTGTTGTTGTATAATATCATCAATGTGCATTGCATATGTATAGGAAAGTAAAATGCTTTTTATATAAAAATGTAACGGAGGAATTTCTCTGTGATGAATTTGCCTAATATCCTCACAATCATTCGTCTGTTTATGGTGCCTGTGTTTGCATATCTATTTTATGTTGACAGAGCGTGGGCGGTTGGTATTTTTGTTTTGGCATGTATTACAGATGTTGTCGATGGGCTTATTGCACGCAGGTTTCATTTGGTCACCCGCATTGGGGCTTTTTTGGACCCATTGGCAGATAAACTGATGCAGATTATGGTTTTGGTATGCTTATATACATCCGGTCAGTTTCCGTCCTATGCATTTTATACGATCTTTATAAAAGAGTTCGTCATGGTTGCCGGAAGCATCTATATATATAAGGAAAACATGACGGTGAAAGCCAGCGTTTGGGGAAAGCTTTCCACGGTAATCACGGCAATCGGTGTATCGGCAATCCTTATATTTAATTCCATGATTGTGCAATATGTGCAGTATATCGGAATCGTGATTGTGGCGGCCGCACTATTTGCACTTGCTAATTATACAGTCATGTTTAAAAACATGAAAAATGAACAAAATAAAGCATAAAACGCTTGCAAATATAAAATGATTATGGTAAAATAGGAAAAAATCAATACAAAGGCTATGAATGGGTTTAGTAGGATGTAAGCTACGTACAGAGAGAGGTAGGCCATAGGCTGGGAGCCGCCTTCGAGAAGCGATATGCCGAAATTTCGCCCGGGAGCCGTCTGCCTGAACAAACCTCTATCGTAAGGCAAGACCGGGAAAAGCCCGTTACAGCTTATGAGTGTCTGCATTGGCAGGAATTTGGGTGGTACCGCGGAATCATAAACTCCGTCCCTTTTTAGGGCGGAGTTTTTTTGTTTTAAGTGATATTCATACAGGAAGGTGAAATGCATGAAAGAAATGATAGCAAAAATAAGAGACGCAGCATGCGGTGAGCTTGCGGGCGCGCAGGATTTGCAGTCTCTTGAAACCATCAAGGTCAAGTATTTGGGGAAAAAAGGAGAAGTAACCGCTCTGCTCAAGGGCATGGGCGCTCTGTCTGCCGAGGAAAGACCCATCATGGGTCAACTGGTCAATGAGCTAAGAGAACTGCTAGACGCGCAAATTGAGGAGAAAGGCACATCACTTCAAGCGATGCTTTTAGAACAAACGCTACGCGAGGAAACCATTGATGTAACCATGCCCGGCAAAAAAAATGGCACCGGTAGTTTGCATCCGCTAACAAAGGTGCTGGATGAAGTTAAGGATATCTTTATCGGAATGGGGTTTGAAATCGCTCAGGGCCCGGAGGTGGAGTTTGATTATTATAATTTCGAAGCGCTCAATATTCCACCCAATCATCCGGCAAGGGATACGCAAGACACGTTTTATATTGATTCCAATATCGTGCTACGCACACAAACCTCACCGGTGCAAATTCGAGTGATGGAAAAGCAAAAGCCACCGATTAAAATCATCGCTCCCGGAAAGGTGTACCGCTCTGATGCGGTGGATGCTACGCATAGTCCGGTTTTTCATCAAATTGAAGGACTTGTGGTGGATCGCGGTATCTCCATGTCCGATTTAAAGGGCACACTTGAGGTATTTGCCAAAAAGCTTTATGGTGAGCAGGCAAAGGTGAGATTTCGCCCTCATCATTTCCCGTTTACCGAGCCATCTGCTGAAATGGATATCTGCTGCTTTGCTTGTGACGGAGTAGGTTGCAGGCTCTGTAAGGGAGAAGGGTGGATAGAAATATTGGGATGCGGAATGGTGCATCCTAAGGTACTGAAAAACTGTAATATTGATCCTGAAATATATAGCGGTTTTGCATTCGGCATGGGTCTTGAACGTATTGTCATGCGCAGATATGGCATCCACGACCTTCGTATGTTCTTTGAAAACGATTTGCGCTTTTTAAAGCAGTTTTAATAAAATCTCAAGAAGTGAAAGGAATGAGTGAAGATGAAATTACCGCTTAGTTGGCTTTATGAATATACAGACATATCGGATATATCACCAAAGGCGTATGCCGATGCGATGACCATGTCCGGCTCCAAAGTGGAAGCGATTGTTTGCAATGGTGAAGGGATAGAAAATGTTGTTAGTGGAAAGATTTTGCATTGTGATAAGCATAAAGACGCAGACAGGCTGCGTATATGCAGTGTGGATATCGGCAAAGAAATCATTCAAATTGTTACCGGTGCACAAAATGTGGGGGAGGGCGATGTTGTGCCCATCGCCTTGGTTGGTGCAAAGCTTCCGGGCGGAATGAGCATTAAAGAATCCAAATTAAGAGGCGTTCCCTCTTTTGGAATGATGTGCTCTCATCAGGAGCTGGGTATTCCTTTGGAAGCATATAAAGGTGCCTGCGAAGACGGTGTCATGATTATATTAGACGATTTTCCACTGGGCACGGATATCAAGGAGATTTTAGGGCTGAGCGAGTACATTGTGGAGTTTGAAATTACCTCAAATCGCCCGGATTGCCTCAGCATTGTAGGTCTTGCAAGGGAGAGTGCCCTCACTTTTGGCAAAGATTTTACTGTATCGCCTCCGGCTGTAGTGGGCAGTGAGGATGCGATTGAAAACTATCTTCATGCCAAAGTTTTAGAGCAGGATTTATGCCCAAGATATACAGCAAAAGTAGTGAAAAACATTAAAATAGAACCATCGCCCTTGTGGATGCAAAGGAGACTAATGGCCTGTGGTATGCGCCCCATTAACAATATTGTGGACATTACCAATTATGTACTTCTTGAATACGGTCAGCCGATGCATGCCTTTGATCTTAGGCATTTATCGGGTGGTAACATCATTGTTCGAAGGGCTCTGGAGGGAGAAAAAATCACCACACTGGACAAATGCGAGCGCGCCTTATCTTCCTCCACGCTAGTGATTGCAGATGAAAAAAAGGCTGTTGCCTTAGCAGGGATTATGGGTGGTGAAAACTCTGAAATTGGGATGGATACGAAAATCATTGTATTTGAATGTGCAAATTTCGATGGTGGAAACGTTAGGCTGAGTGCTAAAAAATGTGGCCTTAGAACCGAATCTTCTTTAAGATTTGAAAAAGGGCTTGATGCTGCAGCGACCATGCCTGCTATCCTGCGTGCATGCCAACTGATTGAAATGTTAGGTGCAGGCGAGGTTGTAGGAGGAATAATTGATATTGCAAAAACGCCTGAAAAAATGCCTGAAATTGCTTTTCAACCTGCAAAGATTAACCGATTTTTAGGATGCGATATTACCGAAGAATTTATGAAAAACACGCTGGAGCGTTTAGGATTTGCGATGGAAAAAGATAAATGCATTCCACCGAGTTTTCGTAGGGATATAGAAGGCTTTGCAGATGTGGCAGAAGAAATTGCTCGCTTTTTCGGCTATGACCGCATTCCTATAACACTCATGAGCGGAACTTCAACGGCGGGCGGCAGAACTTGGCGCCAAAGCGTTGCGGAAAAGGCAAAACATCTTCTCTCCGGAATGGGAATGTACGAAATATACACCTATTCCTTTACTTCACCTCGCATTTTCGATATGCTTTGCTTGCCAAAGGATAGCTGCCTCAGAGATGTGATTACAGTGACTAATCCGCTTGGCGAGGAAAATTCTATTATGCGTACCACGACCCTTGCGGCGATGATTGAAAACTTAGCTCGTAACTATAGTTTTAGAAATATGCATGCAAGCTTATTTGAAACGGGTAAAATATACCTTCCTTTGCAAAGTGGAGAACTGCCTGATGAAAAAGAAAAAATCACACTTGGTATGTATGGCGGTGGTGTTGACTTTTATGTATTAAAAGGAGCTGTAGAGCAGCTATGTGCTTCGCTTCACATTTCAAATGTATCGTTCGAGGCGCAAAGTAGCCATCAAACCTTTCATCCCGGCAGATGTGCCACTTTGAAAATCGGAGGAAAAGAAGCCGGAATAATGGGGGAGGTGCATCCCCAAGTGCTGAAAAACTACGATATAGACGAAAAAGCTTATATTGCAGAAATTGATTTTGATTTGATCTTAGGTGGCATACAAAGCGAAATAAAATTTAGCCCCCTGCCCAAATTTCCTGCCGTCTCGCGCGATATTGCCATGCTGGTAGACGATTCGCTGCCAGTTGCACGCATTGAGGAGACCATTCGCAAAGCGGCCGGCGGATTACTAGAGGAAATAAATTTGTTTGATGTATACAAGGGGACCCAAATCCCTGAAGGCAAAAAAAGTGTTGCCTATGCCATTGTGCTTCGCAGCGCAGAAAAAACACTTAATGAGGATGAAGTTGGAAAAGTAATGAATAGAATTTTAGAGAACTTAAGCGAAAAAACCGGCGCACAACTCAGGTAAGCATTCCAAGCTCATTTTGCTTGGTCAATATGAAAGGAACGTGAAAAAATGATTACAGGTACACTGGAAACACTCAAAAACTATGGCAAAATCAACCCCGGCTTTGAGGCTGCATATCAGCTCATTCGCAAAAGCATTGAGAACAATGAAGAGGACGGCAACTATGAAAGTGAAAATGGTGTTTACTACATGGTGCTAAGCTATGATGCAAAGAAGGTTGAAGAAGGCAAATTTGAAACACATATCAAGTATATCGATGTGCAGTATATTGTAGAGGGCATTGAACTGATGCAGTGGCTTCCTCTTAGCAGAAAAGGGGATAGCAAAGGCTATAATCCCGAAAAAGATGTTGAATTCTATACAGATGCTCCAGATTATACGGATATTGTAGCTGCAAGCGGAGAATTTTATATTTTTATGCCGGATGACGTGCATAAGCCTTCTTTGCGATTAGAAAACAAATCTGCAAAGGTGAAAAAGATCGTTGTAAAGGTGCCAGTATTGGCGTAAAGCGAAAAATTTTGCAAAGGGAAAGGGATTATTTAATGAGTAGATTAGCATTTCGGCAAATCCATTTGGATTTTCATACAAGTGAGGCCATTGAAGGCATAGGTAAAGATTTTTCTAAAAAACAGTTTCAGCAGGAACTCATCAAAGGTCATATCAGCTCCATTACCGTGTTTTCAAAATGTCATCACGGTTGGGCATATCATCCATCCAAAGCAAATGAACAGCATCCTCATTTGTCTTTTGATTTATTGGGGCAGCAAATCGAAGCGGCTCATGAAATCGGTGTGAAAACGCCGGTCTATCTGTCCGCCGGACTAGATGAGAAAATGGCGCGTCGCCATCCTGAATGGCTTATTCGAAACAAGGATGAAAGCACTACATGGGTGAAAGACTTTTTTACCCCCGGATATCATAAATTCTGTTTTAATTCTCCGTATTTAGACTATCTTTTAGCTCAGATTGACGAGGTGGTGAAAACCTATGATGCAGATGGAATCTTTCTTGATATTGTAGGAGTGCACCCGTGCTACTGTCAAAACTGTATGCGCACGCTGCTAAAAAGAGGCAAGGATATTGCGGATACCGATGCAGTCATTCAGCTTGCGGAAGAGGTATATGCCAATTACACGAGGCGAGTGCGAGAAACCATTGACCAAACAAAACCGGGTCTGCGCGTATTTCATAACGGCGGGCATATCAGACGAGGCCGTCGCGACCTTGCGGATATGAATACTCATTTGGAACTGGAAAGCCTTCCTACCGGTGGTTGGGGCTATGATCATTTTCCATTATCGGCTCGTTATGCACAAACCCTTGGCAAGGAATTTTTGGGAATGACCGGAAAATTCCATATTTCTTGGGGTGAATTCGGTGGATACAAGCATAAAAATGCACTCCGATATGAAGCGGCATTGAACATTGCAAATGGCTCCTCTTGCAGTATTGGTGACCAGATGCATCCCTCGGGACTGATGGACAGTGTAACCTATGACATTATTGCCCCTGCATATGAAGAGGTGGAAGCAAAAGAGGCGTGGGTAGATAATGTTGTACCCATAGCCGATATTGCCCTGCTTTCGGAAGAGGCAATATCCAATATGTATTCCACCGGTCAAAGCGGCCGTACAGGAGATGCAGACGCCGGCGCAGTCCGAATGTTGCTTGAAGGAAAATATTTATTCAATGTGGTAGATACTCAGGAAGATTTATCAAAATATAAAGTAATCATTTTGCCGGATAATGCATTAGTAGGACCTGAACTTTTAACAAAGCTTGATGCATATTTGGCGGGTGGCGGGAAAATTCTTGCCACAGGAAAAAGTGGACTTGATATGGAACAAAAGGATTTTGTTTTGGACTTTGGGATAAAACATGTGGGCGACAATGCGTATAACCCTGATTATTTCCGACCAAGCTTTGCGCTAAAAAGCCTTGGTATTGCCGATTATATTGTATACGGACAAGGACAAAAGACAAGCCTTACAACCGGAAAAGAGCTTGGCAAAAGAATTGATCCATATTTTAATCGTGAAATAGCGCATTTTTGTTCTCATCGTCACACACCGTCGGCTGGTGTGTATGGTGGAGCGGGCATGGTAGAAGGAAAGGCTGGCATTTATATTGCATGGAAGGTGTTTTCCGATTATGCAGATAAAGGTAGTCTATTCTTAAAAGAAATGGTATTTCATGCCCTTGATATGCTGCTTGGCGAAGCGAAAACACTGGTCACATCGCTTCCTGCACAGGGTGTAACCACACTGATGCAGCAGCAGGCGCAAAAGAGATATGTACACCATCTCTTATATGCGGTACCTGTAAAGAGAGGCAAAAATGTGGAAATCATTGAGGATATCATGCCACTATATGATATTCAAAATGAAATTGCAATTCCCGAAAAGGTCATGGGTGTTTATTTAGCGCCTTCCATGGAAAAAATACCGTTTACATATGAAAATGGAAAACTAAAATACAATTTAAAATGCTTAGAGTGTCACCAGATGGTTGTAATCGACTACTAAGATCATGTTCATGAAGCCTTGCGGCATAGCCGCAAGGCTTTTTTATTATTTTAAGAAAAAAATCAATATTTATGATGTTATTTATAAAATAATTTGCAATATGTAAAAAATACCGCATAACCCGAAAGAAACCTACAAATAATAGTGCAGATAAAAAAACTTAGAAATCCGAAATATTTACAATCCGTTGTATGTATTGCGGCTTTTAGGAAAAGAAGGTGTCACAATGAAAGGAATTATTATGGCAGGCGGTGAAGGGAGCAGACTGAGACCGCTTACTTGTTGTCTTCCGAAACCACTTGCCCCTGTTATGGGTGTGCCTGTGATGGAACATATTGTGGAACTGCTCAAAAGCGGTGGTATCACGCAAATTGGTGTTACCCTTCAGTATCTTCCATCCATGATTACCTCTTATTTCGAGGAAGGTCAGAATTGGGATGTCAATATGCGCTACTTTATTGAAGATAAGCCACTTGGCACAGCCGGTAGCGTAAAAAACGCAGGGGATTTTATTGATGATACTTTTATTGTGATTAGCGGAGATGCACTAACGAATATCGATTTAAGCAAGGCAGTTGAATTTCATCGCAAAAAAAATGCCAAGGTCACCATCATTTTAAAAAAGGTGGAGACGCCTCTTGAATATGGTGTTGTGGTCACCGGTGAGAATAGCGAAATTGTGCGTTTTTTAGAAAAACCATCTTGGAGCGAAGTATTTAGCGACACGGTCAACACTGGTATTTACATTATTGAACCTGATATCATGAATTTTGTAAAGCCAGGAGAAAATTTTGATTTTTCCAAGGATCTTTTTCCCATGCTCATGGAAAAAAATATTCCCATGTATGGATATGAAACAGAACAATATTGGTGTGATATTGGTGATATTGAAGCGTACGCAGCATGCCATGAAGACGTGCTCAATAAAAAAATTGCATTAAAAATCAATGCCAAGGAAGTGGAAAGTGGCATTTTTGTGGGGCAAAATGTTGTCATTGAAAAAGGTGCACTCATTCAGGCTCCGGTGTATATTGGGAGCGGCACTGTTGTGAAAAACAGTGCAATTATTAGCCCATATACGGTGATTGGGTCAGACTGTATCATTGAAGAAGGTGCCTATATTGAAAAAGGTATACTTTGGAATAATGTTCATGTGATGAGCTATGCCAGAATTAATAGTGCCATTGTATGCGATAAGGCGGTACTAAAGAACAATTGTTTTGTAGATCAAAGCTCCGTTATTGGCAAAGGAGCAATTATTGGAAGTGCAGCGGTGGTTCACAGCGGACTGAAGGTGTGGAATGAAAAAGAAGTAGAGGATAACTGCGAAATTGACAGCAATTTGGTGTGGGGAACAAAATATGGTAGAGTAGCATTTGATGAACACGGCATTATCGGTAATGTCAATATCGACATTACTCCCGAAACAATTGCAAAAATTGCTGGTGTTTACGCCTGTGTGCAATCGCAAAACGGAAAAATTGCAGTGAGCACGGACAACCATAATTCCTCTGTCATGATAAAGCATAGCATGATTTCGGGGCTTCTTGCCGGAGGCATGCAGGTGCTCGATTTTGGTCAACAGCCTATTCCAATCACAAGAGCTGGTGTCAAATTCTATGGACTTTCCGGAGGCATTCATATTTCCGGCAGCAACGGAAAGGCAATGATATCGATGCTAGGGTCGTCGGGAGCTAATATTTCCCGTCAGGTTGAGCGTAAAATTGAAAACCTTATTAGCAGGGGGGACTATGTGCGTATCCGGCCTGATACGATTAAAGAAGCTGTGAGCATATCCAGTTACAGACTATATTATTTGCGCGATGTCGTCAATAAGTGCAAAAACTCCCGTCTAGGGTATCATATTTTACTCAACATTAAAAATCCGCTGAACAAGAGTCTGATTATTTCCTTGCTCAGCGACTTGAGCTGCCGCTATACCATTGACAGCGAAAGCATAGAAATGAGCGATTCACAAAGTGTTAAACGATTTGTACAAGATGTGAAAAAAGGCGGCTTTGATATGGGAGCATATATTGATGATGGCTGCGAAAATCTCGTACTTTGTGATAATTTAGGCAGAGTGATTAGCGATGATATGTTTGACTGTTGCTGTGCATACATTACCTTTATGCAAAAACCGGGAAGTGTATATGTAGCAGGACTTGCAGCTCCACGAGTGATTGAAACCATGGCTACGAACTTATCCGGCCAAGTACTGAGAACCAAAAGTTCTCCCATTGAAGTGATGGCAAGAATAGCGGAAGACACCAAGGATGTAAGTTTATCTTCTCAATTTGTGCTGAATTTTGATGCAATTGGTGGACTTGTGATGGTGATGGATTTCCTAAAAACGCAGAATATAACACTGGCTGAGCTTGTGGAAAACATTCCATCCTTCTATATTGCAAAGGATGATGCTTACTGTGATTATGCAAATAAGGGACTCATTATTCGAAGAATTATGGAAGAGAGTCGCGATAAAAATGTGGAGCTTACCGAAGGGGTTAAAATCTATGAGAACGATGGATGGGTTTTGGTTCTGCCGGATGCCAGAAAGCCTTCCTGTAAAGTGATTAGCGAAGGGCTATCGCAAGAATTCGCCATGGAGCTGACTGCCACGTATATCGAAAAAATTAAAAAAATGCTGTAAAGGAAGGAAAATAAGGAAAATTTTTTAAACCCCTTTATTTATTTTATAAAGTATGATATAATATATATTTGAGTGTGGTGAACGGTTTATACTAAATATGGAGGTGATATATTGGGGAAAAAATCTAAGCTGAAAATTATACCGCTTGGAGGATTAAATGAAATAGGTAAAAATTTGACCGTATTTGAGTACGGATCGGATATATTGATTGTGGATTGCGGGCTTGCATTTCCGGATGAGGAACTGTTTGGTGTGGATCTCGTAATCCCTGATGTTACCTATTTGATCAAGAACAAAGAGAAAATCAGGGGTATCGTCCTCACCCACGGCCATGAGGACCATATAGGGTCATTGCCCTATGTACTTAGAGAAATCAATGTGCCTGTGTATGGCACAAGATTTACGTTAGGGCTGGTGGAGTATAAGCTTAAGGAGCATAATATGCTCAGTAGCGTGAAGCTGAATACTGTCAAAAGAGGCGATGTGATACGGTTGGGATGCTTTGGTGTGGAATTTATTCATTCCAATCATAGTATCGTGGATGCAATGGCGCTTGCCATTTTAACGCCGGAAGGCCCGATTATTCACACCGGAGACTTTAAAATTGATTGCACGCCTATTACCGGCACAATGATTGATTTAGCTCGTCTTGGTGAATATGGCAAAAGCGGCGTTCTCGCGCTTATGTCGGATAGTACAAATGTAGAGCGGCCGGGATATACGATGTCTGAGAGCACGGTTGGCGAAGCGTTTGAAGAAATCTTTGCCGGTGCGAAAAAGCAGAGAATTATCGTGGCTACCTTTGCATCAAATATTCATCGGGTCCAGCAGATTATCAATGCTGCGGTGAAGCATGGTAGGAAAGTTGCCATTTCCGGACGCAGCATGGAAAACGTCGTGGAAGTCGCGATGACACTTGGGTACATGGAAGTGCCAAAAGGAACACTCATTGAATTAGATGAAATAAACCGATACCAACCAAATCAACTCGTTATTTGCTCCACAGGAAGCCAAGGGGAGCCTATGTCTGCCTTATCACGTATGGCATATTCAGATCACAAGAGGGTGGAAATTACAAGTGGGGATTTGATTATTTTATCAGCCAATCCAATACCGGGAAATGAAAAATTGGTAGCAAGGCTGATTGATGAATTGTTCAAACGCGGTGCAGAGGTTATATATGAATCCTTAGGAGATGTGCACGTTTCAGGCCATGCTTGCCAGGAAGAACTTAAAATTATATTGGGGCTCACAAAGCCCAAATACTTCATTCCTGTGCATGGTGAATACAGGCACCTGCGCCAACACGCAAAACTTGCGGAAAAAATGGGGATAGCAACATCAAATATATTCGTTATGGATATTGGTAAATCTCTGGAGATAGACGCTAGCGGTGCAAAACTTGGAAACCACGTACCATCAGGCAGGGTTTTGGTAGATGGACTTGGTGTAGGCGATGTGGGCAATGTCGTTCTGCGAGACAGAAAGCACTTGGCACAGGATGGCCTCATTGTCATTGTGGTTACGATTTCCGGCAGTACGAAGGAAGTGGTTGCAGGGCCGGATATCATATCCAGAGGCTTTGTATATGTAAAAGAGTCGGAGGATTTAATGGAGAGTGTCAAAGCCGTGGTCAGGGAGTCATTGGAGGGCTGCTTTGCAAACGGAGTGACCGACTGGTCATCACTAAAAACCACCATCAAAAATCAGTTGGCATCGTACTTGCGTCAGAAAACAAAGCGAAGCCCGATGATTTTGCCGGTGATTGTTGAAGTATAAAATGACATAAAATTCGTATCAACTTGGTTTTTAATTCTCCGCCGCATGCATATGCACAGCATAATGCTGTGGCGGAGTTTTTATTTTTTTAGGAGCAAAAGAAATGGAAGAAAAGGAATGAAGTACATTGAAAGTGAATTATGATGTAATCGTGATCGGGGCAGGACCGGGTGGCATATTTGCTGCCATGGAGTTTAAAAAAAATCATCCTACCATTGATGTATTGGTTCTTGAACAGGGGAAAAGGCTGGAAAAGAGATATTGTCCTATTGAAAAAACAGGTGCATGCTTACAATGCAAGCCCTTTTGTCATATTACAAATGGCTTTTCCGGAGCAGGGGCATTTTCTGATGGAAAGCTATCTCTTTTTAATCCGGAAGATGATGATATCCCGGTAGGAGGCGAGCTTCACAGCTACATAGGCGTGAAAAAAACGCAAGAGCTTATTTCATATGTGGATGATATCTATGTGAAATTTGGTGCCGATAAAAAACTTGAAGGTACAGCGCACAAAGATGAAATCAATGAAATTCGCGCCAAAGCAAAAAAGAATGATATTGAGCTTGTTAATATTCCCATTCGGCATCTTGGTACAGAAAAAAGCCATGAACTCTATGGTAAAATTCAAAATCATTTGCTTGAAATTGGTGTGGTGTTAAAAACCGATACGGTTGTTACTGATCTGATTATTAAAGATGGCAGAATTTGCGGTGCGAAGACCTTGCCGGCGGCGAAATATATTAAAAATGAAATCGAAGAAGAAACAGAGTACTTTGCACCCTATGTTGTTATTTCTGTTGGGCGAAAGGGCGCCAAGTGGATGTTCGATATGTGTGCTCGCCATCAGATTAAAAACAGCTCCGGTGTGGTGGATATTGGCATTCGATATGAACTGCCTGATAAAATCATGCAAGACATCAATACTTATATGTATGAGGGGAAGTTTATCGGCTATCCGCTTCCGTACCGCGATAAGGTGCGTACCTTCTGCCAAAATCCAAGTGGATTTGTTTCCTCTGAGGTATATGATAACAATCTCACCATTGTAAACGGACACTCATACAAGGATCACAAAAGCACCAATACAAACCTTGCCATCCTTGTATCTCACGAGTTTAAGTATCCTTTTGATCAGCCCATTAAATTTGGAAGGAACATTGCGGTCAACACCAATGATTTGGGACAGGGAAATATTTTGGTACAGCGATTTGGCGATATCCTGCGTGGAAAACGCACATGGGAGCATGAACTGAAAAACAATACTGTTCAGCCAACCTTAAAATGTGCGGCGGCAGGGGATGTGACCAGTGCATTACCTTATCGCACCATGCTTGATATTATTAATTTTATCATGAGTATGGATAAAGTGGTGGAGGGTTTTGCTCATTATGATAATCTACTCTACGCCCCCGAAATAAAGTTTTACAGCAACAAGGTGACCATTAATAACAGATTAGAAACAAGCATTGAAAACTTATATTGTATCGGTGACACCGGCGGTCTTACCAGGGGGCTTATGATGGCTTCGTGCTCCGGCGTTGCAGTTGCTCGAAATATTATCAAAAAACTATAAAAATGAAGCGTTTAAAATGAATGAAAACTGCTATAAGCATGCGTTGTAATGAATGAAATCAGCTGTATTTTCATTTTTGATAAAATTTAGGAATATCCAGTGTTCATGGGCTTTTCCATCGCCACCCTTCTGCTTTTTTCGTAAAATATGCATAAAATGCGGTTTGACATTGAGACGCAAAATGTGTATAATGGTTACAAAGCAGTTTTGGCATTCCAATGGAAAGGACTGATGCAAGTGCACAAAAGGCTTATTTCTGCCATTGCCGTTCTCTTATTGCTTATGCAAACGATTGCATATGCTGCTAGTGGAATTGTAAATGCAGATGTGCTAAATGTTCGAGAAAACCCATCAACCTCTGCTACAATTTTAGGAAAGCTTTATAGCGGAGATGTTGTTCATATTATATCCGAGGAAAATGACTGGCTGAAGATTGAGCATAACGGATCAGAGGCTTATGTGTATGGTGCATATGTATCTGAAAGAAGAGAAGGCGAAGTGACCTCAAGATCAGATGTTCGGCGTACAGTTGGGGGCGCAATTGCCGAATATGCAAAGCAATTTATCGGCGTTCCATATTCATCGGGTGGGTCTACTCCTTTAGGATTTGACTGTTCAGGCCTTACCTCCTATGTATATAGGCAGTTTGGATATTCTCTCAATCGCACCTCCTCAGGACAGGCATTGCAAGGCTCTTATGTTTCTAAAGACGCTTTGCAACCGGGCGATTTACTCTTTTTCTCTTATTATGGAGGCGGCAGAATTTCTCATGTTGGTATTTATGCAGGAAATGGCAATATGATTCATGCCACAGTACCCGGTTCCACTGTAAAAATGGCAAGCTTGGATTCATCGTATTATCTCAATAATTACATAACCGCCAGACGAATTGCCGATTAATTTAAAAAATTTTAAAAGTGACTTTTATATGTAGTGACCCCAAAAGTTAGACTAAAAAGCTAACGAGTAGGGGGGCGGTACATAAGAAGTCACTTTTTTGTTTTGCCCGCATATAATGATTGTAGCGGTAATACTTGTATATGTGAGGTGTATAGAATGTCTTATAGAGTTTTAGGTGAAACGGGGCGAGACCCCGAGGAAGTGTTATCCACATCAAACTGCCGTCCATCTAGAAGAGTGAGGGTGCAGAGAATCGTGTTTGAGGATGATGCCAATCTCAATGCCAATACAACAATCACCGCTCCGGTTGGAACTGTGATTGAACCTGATTGTGGTACAATTGTATCTCCATACAGGATAGAAAGCAACAAAACCCCCTGCATCAACTGTCGCGTTGAAAATGGCAGCATTGTAGTGGAAGGTCTTGTTTATGGTACATTTTATGATTTTCAGTCAGGAGGGGGAGCACCGTGTCCGAAGCATAACGATGCATCATTTGTCATTCCGGTGCTGCAAACCATTCCTGCCAATATCAGAAATCAAGGTCGATTTATAACAGATAGCTACGTCAAAGAAATGAACTTTAATGCGGTAGGTTTTCCTGATATTGAAAGCCCTGGTAAAACTCAGCTGCAAATCGGAGTAACCCTTCTTGTGGAAATTTGTATTACAAGGCCTGAAAATATAGAATGTTAGTGAATTCAAAGGAGTAATGTTTTTATGGTAACCTTTAACACGTCCACTCAATTGCCACAGACACTGCTTGCAGATGTACTTACCTGCTGTCAGAATATATCAGGTGATACCAGCTATACCGTTGAAGCGCCAGCTGGAATTTATATCAATCCGGATACCGGTTTGGTATCGCCGCCCCTTGTCATTACGCCGGGAGGCAAGGCAACGCTCAGAAGCACATCTGTTATGAACGGTACTGTGGTCGCTGCAGGTGTAATTCCTGTAAATATATATACGCAAGACAACTTCACACCAATCTTTTGTGGGCTTGAAATTCCTTGGCAGTTAGCGATACAATGCCCTTGTGCGCATACGGATAGCGATGTATTTATCAATAATTTTGAAATAACTACTTTAAGTGTAAGCGCATTTATCGGTCCGCAAGGCGACGTTCGTCTGAGTATTTTTGTAACCTTTACATGTTGTGTCAAAACAACTGAAAAGCAAACGGTGAACGTAGAATCGGCCAACGTTGGCTGCAACTAAAATGATTTAAACTTCAATAATATCGCATCCTCCGCCGGTGATGCATTTTCCGCCGGTGGGGGTTACGATGTAGGTGTCTTCAACACCGACAAGCCCAATGCCTGCAATACCTTTTTTGGGTTCCAATGCAATGGCCATATTTTCTTTCAGCGGCGCCTTATAGCCTCCGGAAATAATAGGTAGCTCATCAATTTGAAGACCCACGCCATGCCCCAAGAATTTCACCTGACGAGCACCAAAGCCCATAAAATTTTGCAGAAAATCTGCGGGCAAACCGCCTAAAATTTCTTGATAGATTTCGGAAGGAACAGCACCGGGAATAAGCTTTGCGGCACAATCCTTTTGTATTTGAATGCACTTTTTATGTTCCGAATAAACGCCCGAAGGCACGGGTGCACCAAATAGGAACATTTGGGTTTTGTCGGTATGATAGCCATCTACCCCGAAGGCAATGTCTATAAATACCAAATCTCCCTTTTGCAGTCTACGCTCTCTGCTACCAATAAACGGAACAGCAGGGGACATGCCATAGCTACCGCCGGGTCCATCGAAATTGGTAGGATAAAGAGCACTTTCGCCAAAGCCAATCTGCCCTGCCATCATTTCGTTTTGAAACATCGAAAAACGTGCAGTGCCGTGATGACCCATTTTAACGGCAGCAGTATATAATTCTGCAATAAGGTCAGCCTCGCTGATGCCTTCTTTCAAGTGTTGCGGCACAACCTCCTGCATAAATGTAATGTGTAATTTGCCCGAAAGCGCCATTTTTTCAAGCTCATAGCTGCTTTTTACCGAACGGACTAAAGAGATAATGTTATCTAGTCCGTGCAAATTTTGCAGCTTAAAATATTTGCTCAGCCTCGAATACAAACCAAGGGTTGCAATTTCAGTTTCCGTATATGCATTCTCAAAGCGCTCACCAATAGAAGCAGCTGCATCGGAGTAGCTGTTCATGGGGCGGATGTCCTCAAACAGACTTTCCTGCACGGCTCGCTCGAAGCTGCGGCGCACAAAAAGAATAGATTCACCGCTTGGTTTTATGACAAGCATTCCATCCTGCATGGTACCTGTGAAATAATACTGATTTATTCTTCCGAAAAATAAAGCGATATCCCAATTTGGATAAGCCTCGTTCATCGCAGAGATGAACCTTTCCTTGCGACTTTGCATTTCTTCTTTTGGCATTGCATATATTCTCATTATTCATTCATCCTTTGCAAAACTTATATCATTATGGTAATTATATCGGATAAGCTACATAAATACAAGTGGGAGCTTTCGAATAATTTCATATTTTTTTTGGGGTCTGTTTTGGTATATATTCATAAAAGTTTTACAATTCGCACCATTTTGCAACTTGTAATATAAAAATTATTATGATATAATAAGTGAAAATATATTTTGCCCTTTTTTTATAATGCTTTGTGCTTGCAAATGACAAATATTGAAGAGTAAAAAAAGAGAGGTAAGAGGCATAATGAAAAGTTTGTTTTTGGCCTTCATGCTGGCATTGCAATTCGCCTTCTCACCCTTTGGTCCGCCGCCAAAACCTGTAGCAGAGCCTGCACCGGATGGATTACTAGAAATACATTTTATCAATGTGGGCAATGGAGATGCCATTTTAGTTGGGAGTCAGCAGCACTGGATGATGGTGGATGCCGCTTCCGGCAGTGCCACAGATGAAGTGTTAAGTTATATGGATAAGCTGGGTATACAGCGTTTGGATAGAATAGTCGCCACCCACCCTCATGAAGATCATATCGGTGGGATTGATGATGTGATGCTAAAGTATAAGACCGAACAGCTTTATTTGCCCGAAATTCAAGCCAATACTGATGCCTATATGAATATGCTCAAAGCGGCACAAAGCCAAAACATTCCGATCAAAATAGCAAAAGCAGGAGATGAATTTGAGGTAGGTAGCAGTAAAATTAAAGTACTCGCACCTGTGAAACAAAAATATCAAAACATCAATGACAACTCTATTGTCCTCAAAATTACAAATGGCAATAAAAGCTTTCTGCTTACTGGAGACATTGAAGCGATTGCCGAATCGGATATTGTAGAGAAGTGGGGAAGTGTGCTGAAAAGCGATGTGCTAAAGGTGCCGCACCATGGTGCCGCTACCTCCTGTAGTCCCAAATTCTTAAAGGCGGTTTCAGCTACCCATGGAATTATTTCCGTGAAAAAGGATAATCGCTATCAAAATCCGGATGATGCCGTGCTATCCATATTGAAGTCGTATAAAATGATAACATACAGAACAGATTTGAGTGGAAATATTGTGCTAAAATGTGATGGAGAAGGTTATGCAATTAAAAGCGATCATTGATAGATTTGAAGGCAAAGTTGCCATTTGTGAGCAGGATGGCAAAATGATTACTATTTCAAAAACCCAATTGCCAAGCGGAGCGCAAGAGGGAGATGTGCTCATTTTATCGGATGAAGGCATAAAAATTGATGCCTTAGAGACCAAACTTCGCAAAAAAAAGGCAGAGGTGCTACTGAAAAAGCTGCAAAGCTAAGGAGTGTTTGCATTGTATTTTAAAGCGCTTGAACTGCAAGGTTTTAAATCCTTTGCAGAAAAAATCAGGCTGGAATTCACCCCCGGCATTACCGGAATTGTAGGTCCCAACGGCAGTGGAAAGAGCAATATCTCGGATGCAATTAAGTGGGTAATGGGGGAGATGAGCGTAAAATCTCTTCGAGGCAATAAGATGGAGGATGTCATTTTCGCCGGCACGGAAAAAAGAAATCCTGTTGGCTTTTGTGAAGTAACCATTGTAATGGATAATGAGGATAGAGCGCTAAAGGTAGACTATGGCGAGGTAAGCGTAACAAGGCGAGTACATCGTTCGGGTGAGAGTGAATATTTTATCAATAAATCTTGTTGCAGACTGAAGGACATCTATGAACTTTTTATGGATACCGGTCTTGGCAGGGATGGTTATTCTATTGTGGGACAAGGGATGATTGATAACATTATTACCGCCAAATCCACTGATCGCAGATATATATTTGATGAAGCCGCAGGAATTACAAAATATCGATATCGCAAAGATGAGACGACAAAAAAATTAGAAGCCGCAAAAGAAAATCTACTGCGAGTAGACGATATTCTAACAGAGCTCACCCAGAGGGTTGGCCCATTGCAGACTCAGTCCGAGAAAGCAAAAAAGTACCTTCTTTTGCGTGATGAAAAAAGGTCGCTTGAGGTAAACCTTTGGCTTGTGCAGATTGAAAAGCATAGAGAGCTGCTTGAGGATATGCACAGCAGTTATGAAATTGCCAAGGAGCAGTCGGATAAGGCGCATAATGAAATAAAAGCACTTGAATTACAAATTGTGCGGCTGAAGGCGGATTTGAGAATATTAGAGGGCGAAATTGATGAGTCAATGGCACAGCTATACCATGTGGGAAGTGAAAAACAGCGAGAAGAAAACGAAATAGAACTTCTTGAAAACAATATAAGCAACACATTTACAAATGCAGAAAAATTAAAAGGGCGAATGTCACTTGCCTCCGAGCGTCAAGCAGTATCGGGTGATTTTATTTTGCAGCTTGAAGAGGAAGTTGCACAAATCAAGCAAAAACAAATGGATATAGAAGAGGAAATTCAAAATAAAAAAACATTGTTAAAAACCATGGAGGACAAGTTTTCGCAGCAATCCAGCATGGAAAATGAAATGAAAGAAAGTGCCGCAAGCAAGCTGAACAGCATTATTTTCAACACCTCAAAAAAAGAGGGAATTGTGCGTCTTTTGCAGAATATTGAGGATAATATTTCTAGTAACGCAGAGAAATATCGTGCTCGAAAGGAAAAGTTGCAAGAGGTGACCGAAAAAGAGATCGCCGTGAAAAGGCAGTTGGAAGAGGCGGAATATGAAATAGGGCAAAAACAGGCGGAATATGAGCAAAAAAACAATGCAATAGTGCTTTTGGAGCAAAAAGCAAGTGCACTTTCAAAAAAGAGTGAAGAAGCACAGGCGCTTGAAAAATCACTTCTTAGCAAAAAGCGAATGCTAGAGGATTTGGAAAACGAGTTTGATGGGTATTCCAAAAGTGTGAAGGCGCTCATGCAAGCACATCAGGCATCTCAATTATCCGGTGCTCATATTCATGGTCCGCTGTCTACGCTTTTGCAAGTAGATCCTCGATATGTTACAGCAATTGAGGCCGCACTCGGCCCGGCTATGCAAAATATTGTAACCGACGCACAGGAGGATGCCAAAATTGCCATAGCGTATTTAAAATCAAACGCTTTAGGGCGAGCAACCTTTCTGCCCATTGCCGCCATGCGTGGCAAAACGCAGGATTATGGCGTGAAAAATGAAAAAGGGTATGTTGCCGTCGCTTGCGAAATTGTGGCGTGCGATAGTCAGTATCGATCAATTGTGGACTATTTACTGGGTAGAACCGTTATTGCGGAGCATATTGACAGTGCCATAGCCATGGCGAAGCGTCATAATCATCAGTTTCGTATTGTAACCCTTCAAGGTGAGCTAATCAATGCAGGCGGCTCCATTACTGGGGGGAGTATTCAATTTACCGGCAGTTTATCCCGCCGTGCACAAATTGAAGAAATTGCAAAAGAAATAAAGGCAATTGGTAAAGAAAAACCGCACCTTGCTACCGAGGTGGAAGAAGTTTATGAAAAGCTTGCAGAGGAAAAGCGTATATTCGAGCGTACAAACCTCAGCTTATGGGAAATCAAAAATGCCATTGCGAGCCATATTGCCCAGCTTGCCGGATTATCTGATATGAAGGCAAGTGCTCAGGCGGAGCTTTTCAGCATTGAAAAAGAAGTTGCTACCTATCAGGAGCAAAAAGAGCAGTCAAGACTTGCTACTGAGGAAATTGATGCACAAAATCTAGCGCTTGAAATTGAGCTGAATAATAGTCGAAATCAATCGGACCTGCATATGGTAGATGCACAAAAGATGGAAGATGAAATGAAAAATACCAATGAGCAAATTCTAAACATATCAATTGCACTCTCGTCCTATATGAAGGATATTGAACTGAGAATGCTCAGAATGGAGGATGCAAAGCGCGAATTTGCAAACCTTGGTGCAGAGTGTATGCTTCTCAATAAAGAAGGGGATGAACTGCAAAGATTGATACAAACTGCAGAGCAAGATATTGCAGAGAAAAAGCAGAAAAAGCAGGACTTAGAAGAAAAAACGGAGCAAATAAGAATTGATACAGAAAGCAAAAAGAATGCGAAAGAGTTGTTGCAAAGCAAAATTGAAGAAAAGGAAAACCATGCAAAGCTTCTGACGGAAGATAGCTTTATTCTACAAAGTCAGTTTGGGAAAATAGATGCAAAGAAAGTTCGAATTGAAGCAGAGCTTGAAGCCGTAATCGGAAAGCTGTGGGATGAGTATGAACTGACATATATCACTGCTGTGGAGCTTCGCAAGTGCTTAGAATCTGATGCTTTGTCACAAAAACGCCTCAGTGAGCTGAAAAATGAAATAAAAGCCCTGGGCAACATTAATATTGATGCCATTGAAGAATATAAGGTCGTCAAAGAGCGCTATGAATTCTTGTCCACCCAAAGGGAAGATCTTGAAAATTCAAGAAGTGCTTTGCTCAAAATGATTGAAGAAATTACGAGCTTGATGACAGCGCTTTTTGAGGAAAATTTTGCACAGCTAAATATCTTTTTCAGCCAAACCTTTGCTCAGCTTTTCGGTGGTGGCAGTGCAAAGCTGCGTCTGAGCGATCCCGAGAATGTTCTTGAAAGTGGCGTTGAAATAGATGTGCAACCACCCGGTAAAAAGCTACAGAGTATCACTTTGCTCTCCGGCGGCGAAAAAGCACTGACTGCAATATCATTACTCTTTGCCATTTTAAAACTTCAACCGACACATTTTTGCATTTTTGATGAAATAGATGCTGCACTTGATGATGTGAATGTACTGAAATATGCTACCTATTTAAAAAATCTCTCAGAATGCACGCAATTTATTATTATTACGCACCGAAAACATACCATGGAGGCCGCAGATATGCTTTATGGCGTAACCATGCAAGAAAAAGGTGTTTCCACCCTTTTATCGCTAGATATGGGGAAAATTTAAACAAGAAAGGATATAAGCAACGTGGGATTATTTGATATATTAAAGGCAGGCATTGGGAAAACAAAGGAATCATTTTCACAAAAAATGGAAGATGTATTTCATATTTTCAAAAAGGTAGATGAGGAACTTTTTGATGAACTCGAGGAAGCGCTCATCATGGCGGATGTTGGTGCTACTACGGCCGCTCAAATTATTGATAAGCTAAGAGCAGAGGCAAAGCGCCTGCATATCACCGAGGCACAGCTGCTTCGCAACTCATTATGTGATATAATAGAGCAAATGCTGAGTAAAAATAGAATACAAAAAAAGGAAGCTACGCTTCGAATTATATTCATTATCGGTGTGAACGGTGTTGGTAAAACTACTACCATCGGTAAGCTTGCCCATTTATATCAGCGACAAGGCAAAAAGGTACTCGTTGCAGCCGGCGATACTTTTCGCGCTGCGGCCATTGACCAACTTACCATTTGGGCTCAGCGAGCGGGCGTGGATATTATAAAGCAAAGTGAAGGCTCCGACCCAGCTGCCATTATTTTTGATGCCGTAAATGCGGCGCAAAGCAGAGGTCATCATATATTGATATGTGATACGGCAGGCCGCCTCCACAACAAAAAAAATCTTATGGCGGAACTGCAAAAAATGCTCAAGGTCGCAGCCAACCTAGCACCAGATGCGGAAAAGGAAGTTTTGCTGATTTTGGATGCAACAACAGGGCAGAATGCACTAAGTCAAGCCAAGCTATTTGGTGAGGTTGCTGATATTACCGGTATTGTGCTAACAAAGATTGATGGCACGGCCAAAGGCGGCGTCATCATTGCCATCGGAAATGAACAAAATATTCCTGTTGAGTATATCGGTATTGGAGAGGGAATGCATGATTTGCAGGAGTTTTCTCCGAAGGATTTTGTCTTGGCACTGTTTAGCGATGAAAAAGAGGAGTGAGTGTATTTGAAGAAAAACATCATCATCGGCGCAATTGCTCTTGGTATCATTGCCATAGCGGTTGCTGTGGCATCGGCATATGTAAGTTATCTTGAAGTGCTGGAAATCGGCAACAATTTTACCGTTGTATTTTGGAAAAACTTATCGGTAAGGCTTATGATGCAATCAGGATTTTTTCTCTTGATATTCATTCTTGCCATTGTGACAAATCTTATTTTAAGGCGCAACCTGAATGTATGGGATGAAGATACACACTTTCTTGGGAAAGGCTGGCGGCTTTTTTGGATTAGTGCTTTGCTATCTGTTGTCGGCAGTACACTCATCGGGGAGAGTCTTTATTCCACGGTGCTTCCCGGGTTATATCCGGCTTGGTTTCGCATGACTGACCCTATTTTAGGTCATAACATCGGTTACTATGTATTCCAAAGACCAATGTTTATCGCTTTGGTGAACAGCCTTTTGGCGATTGCTGTCTTTTTTATGGTGTATAGTCTGGTTTTGTATGCACTATACTTTGTTCGTAACGGACTTCCAAAGTTTTCTTATATTCTATCCGACCAGAAGGGAATTATCGTACATCTGGTGGTCAATATCGCGCTGTGCTTTACAATTTTGGCGGTAAAACTTCATTTTTTGGCAGAAGATATTTTATTTTTGGAAAAAGCATCAACAACCGGCGGCGGCTATACCGATGTGATGGTTTGGCTGAATTTTTATAAAATTGCACCTTTTTTGCTTCTGACAATTGTTGGCATATGCGTGTTGCTTTTGTTTAAGGCGAAGCTTGTTCAAATTCTCTATGCCTTGGCGAGCTTTCCGATGATATGGCTTCTTGTGGTGGTCATCGCTGCTTTTGTGCAAAATATTGTGGTAAAGCCAAATGAAGAAGCAAGTGAACGCTACTATATCCGCCACAGCATTGATTACACAAGAATGGCATACAACATAGCAAATATCTCGGAAAGCGAATATCCGATTTATAATAGCCTCAGTGCCGCGAATTTGCCAAACAACAGCGGGATTACCGACATCTTAAAAATTACTGACAGTACGGCTACTTTAAATGCTTTTACGCAGTTGCAAAGCATGCGCAGCTATTATTCTTTTAAGGATGCAGATTTGGTTCCTTTTATGCAGGGAGGTAAAAAATATGCAGGGCTAATTTCCTGCCGAGAGCTAAATGTACAAGAAAGCGCTCGCGTGCAGGGTCAATCCTATATCAATGAACGTATGAAATATACACATGGCTATGGAGTGGTGATGAGCCTTGTTAATCAAACAACGCCGGAAGGGCAACCGAAGCTTTTGGTCAAGAATATTCCGCTTGAACAAGCGGAAGGAATGACTGCCATTACCCAGCCACGCATTTATTTTGGTGAGGCCGCAAGTGGTTATGCCCTTGTGAACACAACATTAAAGGAAATGGACTATGCACAGGGCCAGCAGGAATTTGAAAATAGCTATGATGGGAACGCAGGTATTCCACTGAGTGGGTTCAAACGGATTTTGTTTGCAGCCAAATATGCAGATATGAATATGCTCACGACAAGTTATATTACAAAAGACAGTAAAATTCTGATTAATCGCAATATACAAGAAAGAGTACGAAAGGCTGCGCCTTTTATTTCTTTTGACACTAATCCATATATGGTTATCGCAGAAGATGGTTCATTAAAATGGATGGTAGACGGATATACAACCACAAAGTATTTTCCCTATGCGCAGGCGCATCAGGATATGAACTATATACGCAATAGCGTGAAAGCAGTGGTTGATGCATATAACGGATCGGTGGAGTTATATATTATCGACTACAACGACCCTATCATCAGTTGCTATCATAATGCATATCCCGGGCTGTTTAATACCGGTGCTTTGCCATACGATATTGCAGCTCAAAATAAATACCCGGAGTACTTATTTAAAATTCAAGCAGAAATCTTAAAAAAATATCATGTTACCAATCCTTCGAAATTCTATGCCAAGTCCGATATTTGGGAAATTGCAAGAGAAAAGACCGGCATAAAAAGTGAAATTAAAAACATGGAACCAAATTTTAGCAGGGTGAATGCTTTTGGCCGTGAACAGCTTATGCTTATGCTCCCATACACCCTTGCCGGTGATGATAATAATCTGGTGGCAATGATTGCCGTATCCTCGGAAGGAGAAGATTACGGTAGCATGGTATCCTACGAATTCCCAAGGGGAGTTCGAGTGAGCGGCACACTGCAGATCGAAAACAAAATTGATAATGATCCGAATATATCCAAAGAAATCAATGCGTTAAAGCAAGGCGGTTCCCGCATACAAAGAGGAAATATGCTCGCTATTCCTATTGAGAACTCTATTTTGTTTATAGAACCAATCTATACAGTGGCGGCAAATAATACAGCACTTTCGGAACTGAAAAAAATTGTGATCGTATACGGAGAAACCATTGTTATGGAAACCAATTTGCAAGATGCTTTCCAAAAACTATTCGACACCTATCAGCCGTCATTGCCGGAAGAGATTGTACCACCGGAAAAGCCCACTATCACCCTGCCGGAGGACGTGAGCGAACTCATTTCTCGTGCGGTTTTAAAATATAGTGAGCTCAAGCAGTTTTTAGCTGAAAACGATTGGGTTAATTACGGAAAGGTAATGAAGGAATTTGACGGTATCATGCAAGAATTTAGCGGCGCATCGTTTTCTTCACCTTCGCCTCAGCCGACAAAATCGCCGGAAAGCTCTCCCAAGACCAAGCCCACACCGACTCCTTCTGTCAAGCCAACTCCTGTGGCACGGTAGGTTTCTTACACAAAGTTATGACATAAAAAAAGCAGTGCTACGATAAGCACTACTTTTTTGGCATTTTTCACGAAATCATCACAAATTGCACATAATAACAACAAAATTAAAATATATAATGGCTTTCATATAGTAAAATTCTTTAGGAGGCGCAGATACATATGCATATGCTTAAAGGCATTGGAGATAAGTTTAGAAAAAAAATGCAATCCAATAAAAAAGGTAAAAACCAATGGAAGGTTCCATCCATTATTGTCATTATTCTTTTGGTAGCAGTTGGCTCATACTTTGGCTATGGTAAATTTATGGGCAAAAGTACATCGGCAGCTTTACAAACTGCAATGGTAACAAAAGGGAATATTGTAAAAAGCATAGAAGGCAGTGGGACGATTGCCGCTATTGAACAATATGATATTACTTCTCTTGCAAAAGGAGAGATTTTAGCAGACCATTTTGAGGAAGGGCAGACGATTAAAAAAGGCGCTCTGATGTACGAAATAGATACCGCCGACGTGAGCAATACCGTTGCAAAAGCAGAGGCAGCAGTAGAAAAATCTCAGATTACACTGAAACAAAGCACGGATGTTATTTCGAACTTAACCGTTACCGCGCCTATTGATGGTGTGCTATCCACCTTGTATGTTGCGGAAGGCGATAATATCCAAAACAACACCAAAATTGCTGAAATTGTAAATACACAGCAAATGCTTTTAAAAGTAAAATTTAATGCAAATGATGCAAAGAAAATACAGGTGGGCGAGAAAGCAACGGTCAATCTGGAAAGCTCCTTTTCTTCTCTAACAGGAGAAGTGAAACGAGTGGGGAGCGGCGCATTGGTCAATGGAGATGGCGTTGCAGTTTCCATCATTGAGCTTGTGGTTCAAAATCCGGGTGGAATCATTCCCGGGGATCAGGCAACTGCGACCATATCCGGACTTGCTTGTAATGCGCCTGGAAGCTTTGAGTATCATGAGAAAAAAACGATGCTCTCTAAGGCGGCGGGAGAAGTAAATGGTCTTCGATACAAAGAAGGCGATACAATCAATAAGGGCAGCGTACTTTTGGAATTAGATAGTGACACGGCCAAAATCAGTGCAAAGCAAAATGAGTTATCTTTAAAGGATTCAAAAATCGCACTAGACAGCGCATCAGAACAGCTGAAAAATTATAATATTACCGCACCTATTTCCGGCAAGGTCATTCAAAAAACCTCAAAAGCAGGCGATAAACTTGATAGCTCCAGCAGTACAAAAACTGTCATGGCCATTATTGCCGATCTTTCCACCCTTGTTTTTAAAATTAGTGTGGACGAACTGGATATTACAAATATTAAAGAAGGGCAAACTGTGGAAGTAACAGCGGATGCGCTTCCTGGAAAGACATATGCAGGTATTGTAGACAATGTCAGTATTGTTGGCACGGCTTCAAATGGTGTCACTTCTTATCCTGTGAAGGTGGTTATCAAGGAGTGTGAGGGTTTAATACCGGGCATGAATGTGAATGCGAAAATTGTAGTTGCATCCAAAGAAAATGTATTGCGAGTACCGGTGTCCGCAGTCAAACGAGGGAATATGGTTACGGTAAAATCCTCCGAGGGTGAAGCCGGTGAAGCGGATAAGATGACAAGGCCGGCAGATAAAGCTACGCCGGCAGGCAGTCCTGCTTCAGGTGAAAGACAGGGCGGCAGTAGAAATTCTGCTCAGCAGCAAACCAATGGTTCATCGGCGGAAGCATCAAAGGCTCAAAGCGGCCAGCAGACGCAAGGCAGCGCAGGCTCGCAAGGTGCGCAAAGCAGAGCAGGTAGCGGAAGCACTCCCCAAAGCACAAATGGCGGGACTGCAAAAACAAATTCATCCCAAGCCTCAACGCGAAGCAGTGTGCCTAGTGGCTATAAAAATGTCGTAGTCACCATTGGCCTGAGTGACGGGGAGTATGTGGAAATTGTAAGCGGACTTAATGAAGGCGATACTGTGCTGCTACCCACTCAGTCTACCACGGCTAGTGCCACCACAACGAGTACAATGCCATTTGGTGGTGGTTCAGGTGCTATGCCGGGCATGGGCGCTACCGGCGTTCGTATGGGTTCGGGAAGTACATCGCCTCGCTAACGTGTAGCTCATTGTACTGTAAAAGCCATGGTAATCTTGGAGGGAACAAAATGATTGAGCTTAAGGATATTTATAAAATATATACAAATGGTGACAGTGAGGTAAGGGCCGTAGATGGCATTACACTATTTGTCGCGCAAGGGGAATTCATCGCAATTTTGGGCGCTTCTGGATCCGGAAAATCCACCTGCATGAACATTATCGGATGTTTGGATGTGCCATCTGCAGGTCAGTATTTTCTTGGTGGCGTGGATGTAAGTGAGCTCAACGAATACGAGCTTGCACGAATTCGAAATAAGGAAATTGGATTTATTTTTCAGCAATATAACCTTATATCAAAACTAAATGTGCTTGAAAATGTAGAACTACCATTGGTTTACAGAGGCCTGAGTCTGCAAGAACGCAAGGAGATGGCAATGAAGGCTTTAGAAAGAGTTGGACTTTCAGAGAAAATGCATAATCTGCCCTCTCAATTGTCCGGTGGTCAGCAGCAGAGAGTATCCATTGCCAGAGCCTTGGCAGGAAACCCTCCTGTTATTCTGGCAGATGAACCAACGGGAGCGTTGGATTCAAAAACAGGTAGAGAGGTATTGGATTTTATTAAAGAGCTCAATGCAGAAGGCAATACCATTATACTCATTACTCATGATCATGCCGTAGCCAGTGAAGCAAACCGCATCATCAAAATTCATGATGGTAAAATCATTTCAGATGAGAGCAGGAGGACAAAAGAATATGAACTTTAAACAATCCTTCATGCTTGCCATTAAAAGCCTTAAGAGCAGTAAAATGCGCTCTTTTTTAACCATGCTTGGGATTATCATCGGTGTTGCCTCTGTTATCGTACTGGTGAGCATAGTGGATGGAATGAACAAACAGATGGTGGCAACCTTTGAGAGCATGGGAACAAATTTAATATCGGTCACGATTATGGGCAGAGGCGGGAACAGAGGCGTATCACCGGAGCAAATGCAAGAAATTGCAGATGCCAATCCGGATTCAATTGCGGCAACCTCTCCTGCCATCAACGTTATGAATACAACGGTGAAATATCAAAGTGAGAATGTCACGACCACCTGTATTGGTATTAATGAGTTTTATAGAGATATTAAGAATGTGACCGTCTCTACGGGACGGAACATAGAATATCTGGATGTGGAGTCAAGGCAAAGAGTATGCGTGATTGGTACCTATATTGTAAATGAATTATTCGATGCTACAGATCCTGTTGGAAAATCAATAAAGATTAATGGCGATAGTTATAAGGTTGTGGGCGTGCTGAGCGCAAAGCAAGGCGGCGTGCAAGGAACGCAGGATGACCAGATATTAATTCCGTACACAATGGCGCAGAAATTAGCAAAGAATTTCTCCATTAGTAGCTACAATTTCAGTGCTATTGATAAAGATACGGTGGATATTGCTATGAGTAAAATCAGTGCATTCTTGCTAAGTGTATATTCGAATTCAAATGCATATCGAGTATATAACCAAGCAGATTCGCTAGAGCAGGTGAATAAACTGACGAGCACCATGGCGATGGTTCTGGTCGGAGTTGCAGGTATTTCTCTCCTTGTTGGCGGGATTGGTATTATGAATATTATGCTAGTGTCCGTCACGGAACGCACAAGAGAAATTGGTATTCGAAAATCACTAGGTGCAACGCCTTGGGATATCATGAGTCAATTTGTGGTGGAAGCGGCTACAACAAGCTCCATTGGCGGCATTTTAGGGATTGGGCTTGGGATTGCCGCCTCGTATGCGGTGACACTACTCAGTCTTACGGTATCCATATCATTTATGGCCATTGCCATTGCGTTTTCCGTTTCCGTTTTCATTGGGATTACCTTTGGCTACTTCCCTGCAAAAAAGGCTTCTAAGCTAAGTCCCATAGAAGCATTAAGATATGACTAATATGGAGGAAAAAACATGATGAAAACAAGAATAGTAACTTTACTACTGCTTTTTGCCCTTATATTTTGCAATATTTCGGCCATTGCGCAAGAGGCAGTGGAACTTGATATTACCTATCTTTTAAAGAGCCTGAATATTATGAGTGGTGATCCTAATGGTGATATGAGGCTGAGTGAAACGATTACCAGAGCAGAGTTTACCAAAGTTGCAGTTGCCGCATCCATCTATCGGAATTCTGTTGCAACAAATATGACTATTTCTCCATTTAGCGATGTGCCGTATAGCCATTGGGCGGCGCCATATATTAAGATTGCGCTTAGCAATAAGCTTATCGCAGGCTATGCAGACTCTACCTTCAAGCCGGATCAGGATGTAGTATATGAAGAAGCCATTACTGTTGTTCTAAAACTGCTTGGCTACACCAATGAAGACTTTGGCTCCACCTGGCCATATGGACAGGTAGGTCTTGCAAAAAGCCTTGAACTGAGTGACAATATTGACAAAAGTGTAGGCCAGCCACTAGATCGTGGAGATGTTGCAACGCTTATTTTTAATATGCTCTGCACAAAATCAAAGGGCACAAATGTTGACTATATGAATACATTTAAGTATCAAACCTACAAAGATGTCACCTTGATTGCCACAACCAAGGAAGCGGCGTATCTTACCAATGAAATGCTCTATACATCAAATGGCACTTATACCATAGATAATACATTTGACCACACATCCATTGGGAAAAAAGGCGAGATAATGATTAAAGACTCCGAGGATGTGGTGCTTTTTCGTCCCTACAAGCAAACGATTACAAGCTATAAAGTAACGGGAATAATTGGTTCGGATTTGGTTTTAGGCGGCAAAATATACAATATAGATGATAACCTCACCGTGTATTATAAAACACAAAAACTCACCTATGCCGATACGATTGCATTAGCAAAGGAGGCTTACTCATTTGTTACATATGCAAACGAGAGTGGGGAGGTTGAGTATGCATGCTTGTTTGCACACCAAAACAGCGGCGAGGAAATGGGTTCTGATGCGCAAATAAAGCCACTGGATAAGTATATTGTATACGCTAAGCTAGACAATATTCTCATTACCTATAAGGATGACGCATTAGAGCAGCTCAGTATTCCGGATAGCACGGTAACCTATCAGGAGGAAACACAAAAAACAACCTTTGCAACTGCAAAATCAAAATTGGAAATGGGTGACCTTATCTATGTCAAACGCGATGAAAAAAACGAAATTGAATACATCAGCGTGGAAACGGGAAATCTAAGAGGACCCTTTACTGTGAAATCAAATGGCTGGCAAGCACAACTGGGCGCAAATAACGCAGATATGGCAATCATGCGAAATGGTGTAAAGGTGACAAGTCAAGAAATTCTTGGTAGTGATATTATCTATTATGCGCAGGAGCTAAATTTGGTACTTGCATATAGCAAGAAAATCACTGGAATATATGAAACAGCAACTCCTAATAAGGATTTGCCAACCGCCGTGACCATTTCCGGAATTTCATATGAACTAGAAGGAGTCAATGCATTTCAAGCACTCTCTTCTCATGGATCCTTTCAATATGGAGATACAGTAACACTGCTAATTGGAAAAGACGGAAAAGTAGCCGATGCGGTATCACCCGAAGAGGTAAACTTTTCAGTGTATGGTTTTTTAACTAATTCGGGTAGCAAGGAATTTGTCAATACAAACGAAGAAAAATTCAGCTATTATTATGCCAGTGTAATTCTACCGGATGGAACGGCATATGAATATTTAACCGATAGAAATTATGATTCATGCATAAACTGCGTAGTACAAGTGAAATTTGAAGATGGATTAGCCACAGTTACGCAGCAAAATGAAAAATCCGATCTCTATGGCGTTTTTAATGCAAAAAACCGCACCATTGAAGGGAGAAAAATATCCTCTGATGTGCAGATATTAGACATTAGCACCACAGATATTTCTAAAAAAGCAATCTGCAAGTCAATTTTTTTGCAACGAATGGACGAAGTGAATTTGAGATCAGATGATGTTTTGTTTTACAACAAAAACGCAAATGATGAAATTGATACCATATTTCTTAATGATGTCACGGGAGATGGCTACCAATATGGGGTGGTGACCAAGGCAAAAAATAATTATCAGAATATGAATTCAAACGGCAGTTACACCTATGATATCAATGGCACCGTACAATCCCTTAGCACCTCTAGTTATACATTTGCTATTGCAAGTGGGCAACCTGCAAAATTCAGCATAATAAGCAATAAGGTAGATAGCATCATTCCGCTCTCTTCCATTAAGGAAGACATGGTAAATTTTACGAACACATATATTGAAACCAAAGACGCTAAATATTTACTTAGCAGCACTGTTGTCGCATACAAAAAAACTTATGATTATCAGTATCTAGTCACGCCGCTGAGTGAAATAATAGGAAATGAAAAACTAGATATCCACGCTTTTTATGACTCAAAAACTGCTCTCGGAGGAAGAGTCAGAATAATCATCGCAACAGATAAGCCATAAAAAGGGTAACATGTAAGAATACTTCACAATCTTTTCGCACATCTTTCAAAAATCCATCATTTGGTGAACACATACAAGGGTTACAATGATGATGATAGACAAAGAAGTGGCATGAAAGGAGAGTGTTTCCATTGCAAAGATAAGAAATAATGAACGTATGAATAGAGCAACCTGTATAAGAAAGGAATTGATGAAGATGAACAAAGTGAAAATGATTTCGACCATCATTGCAGTTAGCGTTTTTGCCGCTGCTATGGCAACAACGGCACTTGGAGCAAATACAAAAGGCGTTGGGGCAATGCAAAAAGGAAACAATGAAACAAGGCAAGCCGTGATGAATAAAGCAGATCAAGCTCAAGGCCAAAAAATGCAAAAACCAATGGGAAAGACCATTGATGAAATCAAAGCAGATATTGCAAAAAGAGTGACAGACGGCAAAATGACTCAGGCGGAAGCAGATGAAAAAATTGCTGAGCTTGATAAGCGCTATGAAGCCTTCAAAGCAGATTTGGCCACAAAAGTAACCGAAGGCAAGCTGACCCAAGAGCAAGCGGACAAAATCTTAGCCAGCGGCATGATGGGCTTTGGCAGAATGCAAGGTGGCCCGGCGCAGCAAGGCGAAAAACCAAAGACCATCGATGAAATCAAAGCAGATATTGCAAAAAGAGTGACAGACGGCAAAATGACTCAGGCGGAAGCAGATGAAAAAATTGCTGAGCTTGATAAGCGCTATGAAGCCTTCAAAGCAGATTTGGCCACAAAAGTAACCGAAGGCAAGCTGACCCAAGAGCAAGCGGATAAAATCTTAGCCAGCGGCATGATGGGCTTTGGCAGAATGCAAGGCGGCCCGGTAAAAGGTCAATTTCAGAGAAAAGACGGCACTCCAAAAGTATAATTTCAACATATAGATACTCCTTCTTTTTATATAAACAACAAAACCTCATTGATGTGATTACTTATCGCACTAATGAGGTTTTGTTATTGGAAGAATGCTACTTGATATAAATTATACTTTGATATTAGATAATGAATTTAATCAAAAAAATAAGGCAATATTCCGTTAAGAAATTGCCTTCTTTTTTTGGCGGAAAGGGAGAGATTCGAACTCTCGGAGGGGTATTAGCCCTCACACGATTTCCAGTCGTGCGCCTTAGACCAGCTCAGCCACCTTTCCAAAATGACACAATGAAAATTATAATACAAAAAGTGGTTTATGTCAAGTGTTTTTTTATGGAGATTGATTGTTTTTCCACATTCTTGACAGGGATTGATGAAAATGCTAAGATAAGATGATCACCCATTTGGTGTAATAGATGCCAAATGCCGATCTTTTTAGCCATATCAATCTATTTTGAAAGGGTCATTTTTAATGGATTATCAAATTGTGCGTATGAAAAGAAAAACCATGGGAATTTACATATTAAAGGATGCCACCGTAGAGGTTCGCTGTCCCATTGGCATAAGATTAGCTGAAATAGAAAAGTTTGTATTATCAAAGGAAAAATGGATTTTGCAGAAGGTAAGCGAAAAGCAAATTATATTAGAGCAAAGGAAGACGTTTGCCCTCTCAGGTGGTTCTATGCTACACCTCATGGGAAAGGAATACCCTTTACAGACTGTTGCCACTCATCAGGCAGGTTTTGATGGAGCGCATTTTTACATCCCCGAAACATGCGAAAATAAAGAATATACGATTGCAAAAGTGTACCGCAAAATAGCCAAGTCTTATCTTTTGCCAAGGGTGGCGACATTTGCGGCAATCATGCAGTGCCATCCTTCTTGTATAAAAATTAATGCGGCGAAAACTCGCTGGGGATCATGCAGTGGCAAAAACAGCATCAATTTTAGCTGGAAGCTCATGATGGCTGATGAAAAGACCATTGACTATGTCATTATTCATGAACTTGCCCATATCAAAGAACACAATCACAGCAAGCGATTTTGGAGCATTGTAGAAAAGGAGATGCCAGGCTATCAGTTGCAGCAGCACAGCTTAAAAGTATTGCAGGAAAGGCTATTGGTGGAGGCATGGAAATAAATAATTATTAGGGTTGACTTTATATATATAAATATAATATAATGCATGTAATACAAATAAAGATAAAGGGGATTTACAATGAGCAGAATGAAAAGTATGCAGGAGCGTGTCGATCATTTCAAGAAGTTTTACGCCATGGAAAACGAAAGACCTCTTCTTGGTTTTTTTTATGGCAGTGAATATCCATTACATCGATATAAGGCTTCGCAGAACCTACCGGAGGGAAGGGCACTGGTTCCCAAAGATTTTAATGTGGATGCTTATCTAGATGATTTTGATGCACTTTTTGAACACCATGAAAAATGCGGCGGCGATTTTATATGGAGTGCCAGCGCTTTTTGGGGTATTCCTTGGATTGAAGCTATGATGGGTTGTCCTATCTATAGTGATCAGCATACCGGGTCCATTGCGGCGCATAAGCCGGAGAATTTGAACCTGAAGTTTGACCGCAATAATCCTTGGGCGCAGCTTTGCGCTGAGTTTCTGCAAAAAGGTGCGGCAAGAAGTGCCGGCCGTTATCCCTTTGCCACCACTCGCATGAGAGGTGTTGCGGATTTGTTGCAGGCGGTATACGGCAATGAAGAATTTATTTTTGATATGATGGAAGAGCCTGAAAAAATGCACGAGCTTTGCGGCAAGCTGACGGATTTCTTTATTGAAGCCGGTAAGCTTCAATTAGAGCTTATTCCGGATTTTTACGGCGGCTTAGGTTCGTTCTACTATAATATGTGGGCACCAAAAGGAACAATATGGCACCAAGAGGATGCGGCGGCCTTGCTTTCTCCTGCTTATTATGAAGAATTTATCCGTCCTTGCGACGAAAAGATTGTAGCTTCCTTTGGTGGCTGCATTATGCATGAGCATTCCACTGGTTATGTACCCACCAAATCCTATTTGGAAATGGGTATGACAGCATTGGAACTACACATTGATACAGGCGGACCTTCTGCCGAAAGTTTATACGACTGGCATACCATGATTCTAGAGAAAAAGCCTCTGCTCATTTGGGGTGACATACCCAAAGAGGATATGGACTGGATATTTAAAAAGCTACCGGTCAAGGGTTTGGCTATTTGTGCGGTCGTGGATTCATATGAGCAGGCCGAAAAGCTATGGAATGAATATATTAAAGAGTAAAAGAGGGAAAGCAAATGAGTTTGAAAAGTGAACATAAGCAGCTTGACTGGATGCAATCCATCGCCTTAACAGGCGGCGAAGCTGTGGTAGATATGCGCAATATCAAAACCGGAACAGAAATACCGGCAGAGTTTTATGCAGACCAGCCATATGTGGTGAAAACAAATGACGGCAATTGGCTTTGCATCACCACGACCTCCGCAGGACACGAGGGTACCAGCGGGCAGCACGTGATTTCCGTGCGCTCCTATGATAAAGGCAAAACATGGACGGATAAAAGAGATGTAGAGCCGGCTTGTGGGATTGAATCCTCTTATGCAGTAATGCAGAAAACGCCATTAGGGCGCGTATATGCTTTTTACAACCATAATACGGATGATGTTCGTCGAGTAAAGGCTGATAATCCTCCTTATGCGGATGGATATTGCTACCGCGTGGATTCTCTAGGTCACTTTGTGTTTAAGTATACGGATGATCATGGCCTTACTTGGTCGGAAAAACGATATGATATTCCTATTCGTGAATTTGAAATTGACCGAAAAAATGCAGACGGCGGCAAGCTGCAATATTTTTGGAACGTTGGAAAGCCCTTTGTAATCGGCGATGCAGTCTTCGTGCCGGTACATAAGGTTGGCGGTTTTGGCACAGGATTTTTCACCAGTACGGAAGGTGTGCTCCTTAGGAGCGATAATCTTTTGACTGAAAATAATCCGGAAAAGATTACATTTGAAACCCTGCCGGATGGTGATGTAGGCATCAGAAATGTAGAAGGCGGCGGCCCCATCTGCGAGGAACATAGTTTTGTAGTTTTATCCGATAAAAGCATTTTTGTGCTCTTTAGAACCGTGGATGGTCACTCCGGCTACAGCTATAGTCGTGATGGCGGGAAAACCTTTGCGCCTTCGAAGTATATGACCTATGAAGACGGCCGAGAATTCAAGCATCCAAGGGCGGCAACCTTTGTTTGGAAATGTGAAAATGGGAAGTATTTGATTTGGTATCACAATCATGCCGGCCGTGATTACGTGGGGCGTAATCCTGTTTGGATGAGTTGCGGTATTGAGGTGGATACACAAAACGGAAAAGAAATCGCTTGGAGCCAACCTGAAATCATTCTTTATGAAGATGATGTACTCGTTCGCATGAGTTATCCTGATTTTGTGGAAGATGAAGGTGTATTCTACATAACCGAAACGCAGAAAAATATCGCTCGCTGCCATATCGCAGATCAAAAGATTATTCATGCATTATTTTCGCAAAAGTCCATTCAAACAAGAACAGACGACGGCCTTTTGAGTGTGAGCGGTGGCGATACAATTGAAACTCCCGCTTTGGCACCATTTGTTATTGCAGATACGAAAACAGCGGATCTGCGTGCGAAAAATATGCACGGTGGTTTTAGCATTGAGCTTGTTGTAGACAAGTCAAATTTAAGCGCAGGGGACATACTGTTTTCCTCTATGACTCCTGGATGCAAGGGGATTGAAGTGGTAGCAGAAAAAGATGGTGCAATAAGCCTTGCTTTTGGTGATGGGGAGACCATGGCATATTTCAAGACAGAAACCAAGGTGATCTCTGCGCAAATAAACCATTTGGTACTGATTGTAGACGGCGGCCCCAAGGTAATTGCCGTTGTAGCAAATGGACTGCTCATCGATGGGGGAGCAGAAAAGCAAACTGGATTTGGCAGATTCAGCCCATATCTAAAAAGTGTAAATGGCTATACCACAGCAACGCTTTGCAAAAGCGTTCGCTCCGCTAGCTTCTATAAAAGAGCACTGCTAATCACGGAAGCGATCGGCAATTACAGAGCACAAAAGATATAGTTCATAACGAAGCATCCTTTGTTATCCACGAAAAGGGGGAGGGGTTGTATGAAAACAAAAGAAATGGTACTGGCGGCGCTACTTACTGCCATTGCTATTATCATACCCATATTATTTACACCACTGCGCATTGTATTGCCACCCTATCCGTTTACGGCGACCATTTCGTCCCATGTTCCCATACTGCTTGCCATGTTTATCAGTCCTGTTGTAGCGGCCATTGTGGCTATCGGTTCGGCCATCGGGTTTTTCTTTGCCGGCACGCCAATGCCGGTGGTAGCGAGAGCGGCAAGTCATGTGTTATTTGCTTTTATAGGGGCGATAATGCTTAAAAAAGGCTATAACTTCTGGTTCACATGGGCCATTAGTGCGGCGGTGCACGGTGTTGCAGAGGCTTTGGTGGTTATTCCTTTTGGTTTTCCACTTAGCACCGTAAGCCTTATTATTGTATTTGGTACCATTGCTCATCATAGTGTGGACATAGCGATTGCTTTCCCGATTTACAAGATATTAAAAAGCTCTAAAATTGCAGATTTAGTGGATATCAACTATACGCGATTGAAAATGTAAAACCAAAATGGAGCTGTATCACATTAACAAATTGTGTACAGCTCCATTTTGGTATAATATTTCATCAATTATTTCATCTCATTCCATATTTTCACGAAATGCCATGTTGCTTTGAAATTTTCGTTTTTTGAGCACTCGTAATTTTGAGGCTTTATGTAACAGGCTTGCTATATCGATTGGTTAAGATGGAACAAAAACTCACGCTTGTTGTTCTTTCTCGTCTTCAACCATCTTCATTACGGAAGCGTAAATTTTTTCATAAATGACATCGCCCTTTTTTGATAATATTTTAGCTATTTTTGTTGCTTCCTCTTTTGTTCCCGCACGAAATGTCAAATTATATAAAATATCGCGACTCTCTTTATAGATGCACGCAACATCGTATTCAATATCACCCACCGGAACGATATTGCAGGTATACTCTGCCATTTTATCTTCTCTTTCCGATGCTGCTTTCACATAGTCGGTGAGCATTACCCTCAGCATATTCCCAAGCCTTTCCTGAAGTTGCTCCAGCGCCTGTTCTCCTTTTGAGGTTAAAGAAAAGTATTTGGTTTTGTTTTCAATATGAGTTCGGAAATAACCAATTTGACAAAGCTCAAACAGTGCTTGACGAAAGAAAAAGAAATTCATTTCGCATTCACCAACAGCAATTTCACTGAGTATCTCCTCAGGAATTGTCTTTGGATATTTGGAAGCAATATACATCAGTGCAAGCTTCATTGTAAATGGTCTTTTAATAATGGGTTTTATAGAAAACACCGCCTATCATCTCGATAATGAGCTGTCTTCATTATAGCATAGCATGTTGTATTATTCAATAACATTTCAATAAAATTTAAAAAGATGTTTACAAGTATCAAACATTGTTGTATGATATGATAAGAAAAATAATGAAGGGAAGAAGGATGTATGAGGGTTATTGCGGGTAGCGCAAAGGGAATGAACTTAAAATGTCCGGACACAATGGAAATTCGTCCTACCTCTGATAGGGCGAAGGAAGCACTTTTTAATATATTGGCATGGTCGCTTCCCGGCGCCAGAGTATTAGACCTTTTTGCAGGATCGGGATCTCTTGGCATTGAAGCCCTCAGCAGAGGGGCGGCTGAAGCGGTATTTGTGGATAAACAATCCATGGCCGCGAGTGCCATATCTCAAAACCTAAAGCATACGCATTTAGAGGAAAAAGCTAAGATTGCAAAGCAGGATGTTGTTGATTTTTTAAGTAGACCAGATAGCCAGTTTGACATCATTTTTTTAGATCCGCCCTACGATAGCGATCTATATGAAACAACCATTGAAATGATTGATAAAAATGGTTTTTTGTTTTCTCAAGGCATTGTTGTTGCCGAGAGCGCAAGTAAAAGACAAATGCCCGCATGCATTGGAGGACTTTCGTTGCAGGACCGACGTCATTACGGACGAAATATTTTGAATTTTTATCAATATACTATTGATTAATTTGAAAAAATATTATATAATACGAGGATGAAGGGAACGTGTACTTATGAAAATTGCCGTATATCCCGGTAGTTTTGACCCTGTAACCAACGGTCATTTGGATATTATTTTGCGTGCCGCAGCGATTTTTGACAAGGTAATTGTGTCTGTTTTGCAAAACAATAGCAAAACACCTGCCTTTTCCGTGGATGAAAGAGTGGACATGCTATCCAGAGTGACCACTCACATTTCAAATGTGGAAATAGATACCTTTACAGGCTTGTTGGTGGATTACATCAAACGTGTGGATGCGAATGTCATTATCAAAGGGCTCCGTGCAGTATCTGATTTTGAATATGAATATCAAATGGCGCTGATGAACAAAAAGTTGTGTCCTGGCGCTGAGACTTTTTTTATGATGACATCTGAAAAATACTCTTTTTTAAGCTCCAGTATTGTTCGTGAGCTTGGCAGATTTAAAGGCGACTTAAAGGATATTGTGCCGGATGAAATCATTGAAGAAATATATATAAAGCTTGCTTGATTGAAAAATATGATATGGGGTGTAGTGTTATGGAGATTTTGCAAATCATTGAGGAATTGGAAGAAACCATTGACGGTGGGTTGAGTCTGCTGGGTTATTCCATTATGCGCAAGGAAGAGCTGCTTTCTATGGTAGATGAAATAAGGCTTAAACTTCCCGATGAGATTAAGCAGGCAAAATGGGTCAAGGAAGAGCGTCAGCGTATTTTATCGGAAGCCCAGGCGGAAGGCGAAACCATTATTCACAATGCAAAGGAACGGGCCATCGCTTTGGTAGACGAGCATGAAATTGCAAAAGCCGCAAAGGCCCAGGCGGAGGAAATTATGGTAGCTGCCAAGGCGACGGATAATGATATGAGAATAAGAGCCATAAAGTATGCGGATAGCTTGCTCGAAAAAGTGGAAACCTCATCGGCACTGGTGCTGGATGAAGTTCGCGAAGGTCGTAGACAGCTGAAAAAATAATGATGATAACCGCGTTTTTTGCGCGGTTATCGAATTTTTAATATTACAAAGTCATGAAAATGTTTGTGACTTTGTGATTGAGGGAAACAGGTTAAAGGAGAATGTGTATGAAATGTCCTTACTGTGAGTATCTTGAGAGCAAGGTAATTGATTCCAGACCGACTGAGGAAGGAAGCTCCATTCGTCGCAGAAGAGAATGTCTTTCTTGTGAAAAAAGATTTACCACTTATGAAAAGGTAGAGACACTTCCAATTATGGTCATTAAGAAAGACGGAAGCCGTCAGCAATTCGATCGGAATAAAGTTTTAAATGGCTTACTAAGGGCATGTGAAAAGCGTCCCGTGCCACTTGAAGCACTTGAAAAAACAGTGAATGATATTGAACTGAAGCTGTCTAACTCCTTAGAGCGCGAGGTAACGAGCCGGGTGGTAGGAGAAATGGTCATGGAGCACCTAAAAAACTTAGATCAAGTAGCTTATGTACGATTTGCCTCTGTATATCGCGAATTTAAGGACATACATACATTTATGGATGAGCTTGGAAAGTTATTAATGGATAAAGTATAAACAGGGTGGCATGCGAAGTGAAAAAGATGGTTTTTGGTATTTGTATTTTCATATTGTTTCAAATGTTTAGCGTCATGTCCATTTCTGCGCAGCAGCAGGCGGGCATTCCGGTTCTCTTATACCACAATATTGCAGATGTTTTTCCTGAAAACGATCTATTGCTCAATATATCGCCTGCTCGATTTGAACAGCATATGGATATGCTTGCGAAAAAGGGGTATCATACCATTGATTTTGCACAGTATCAAGCGTGGTTAGAAAAAAAGGCGAGTCTGCCGGAAAACCCTATTATCATCACCTTTGATGATGGTTATTTAAGTAATTATACCTATGCCTATCCCGTGATAAAAAAATATGGGATGAAATCCACCATTTTTGTCATCACCTCACGCATGGGAGAAAATGGCACTACATACCCTCATTTCACATGGGAACAGGCGAAAATCATGCAGGAAAGCGGCATCGTTGATATCCAGAGTCATACACATACTCATCAGCTAATGAATAGGATTGCCATATCCGATGCTATATTCGAGCTGCGAATTTCGAAATATCTCATTGAAAAAAACATGGGAAAATCTGTGGATTATTTTGCATTCCCGTATGGTCTGTATTCGCAGGAGGTTCTCAGTGCGGCTCGCAGTGCCGGCTATCGTATTATTAGTAAGGTAGGAGATAAAGGTGCCAATCACATAGAGGAGGGCAATCAGCCCGTAAGGCGCCTCACGATTGGAGGCAACCTGTCCGGAGATGATCTCATTGATATGATTGGGAATAATCTTTACGACTGAGGAAAAGTATGAAAAGAGTAATAATATACATTGTTTTTGCATTGATGCTGTCCGGCTGCAACAAGGAGTCGGGCAGTCTTTCTGTGCCGGAAGCAGGTGCATCTCCGAGTGTGACTACTGCAAAATTGATGGAGGGCGGCACGCTAAATATTTGCTCCGTTCGGCCCGATACCTTTAATCCCCTTATTGCGAAGTATGAATCGGTACGAGATTTTCTGGATTTAATATATGAGCCACTTTTTTCTTATGATAGTGAAATGCGACCCATCCCAGTGCTGGCCCAAAGCTATATCATACAAGACGGAGGTAAAAAATTCATCATTACGCTAAAAAAAGGAATTCGTTGGCATGATGAGAGTGAATTTACCGCCAAAGATGTTGAATACACCTTCAAAGCCATTATGAAGGAAGAAAATCAATCCATCTATAAGGAACAATTAAGTGATGTGCGTCAAATCAAAGTCTTAGATCATTATACATTGGAGTTTTCCCTACAATCCCCCTTGGCAGGCTGGATTGGAGAACTTTATTTCCCCATCATACAAGCGCAAAAATCAATCGATTTATTGCCCTTAAAAAGTGCATTCCTTCCAATTGGAACTGGAAAATATAGATATGAGGAACATGAATTTCTAAAAAAAGTGACGCTCGTAAGAAACGAAAGCTGGTGGCAAGAGATAAAGCCGCATATTGCAAATGTTGTTGTCCAGGTACTTCCGGATGAAAATGTGGTTTTTAATGCTTTTGGTGCGAACAGTGTGGATGTAGCCAGGGTTTCGCAGTCGCAGGTAGGAAAGTTTATGGCAAAAAGCAATGCAAGTTCTCTTTTAATGCCATCCAATGTATACTCTTATCTTGGCATTCAATTAAACAATGAAATATTAAAAAGCATCTATGTGCGCAGGGCAATTTATATTGCATTGAGCAAGAAAAAACTGGAAGAAACTATTTTTTCAGATGGTGCGGTCGGTGCGAAAACGCCAATTCATCCTTTTTCCCCATACTATATCGGCGCAGAATTGCAGGAGGATGTTAAAGCGTTACTTTTAGCAGAAGGCTATGTGCCCGGTAGCAATGGTAACTTTATGAAAGATGGCAAGAAATTGTCTTTCAGTCTCATTGTCAATGAGGACAATATAACCAAATGCACTGCCGCAGACTGCATTTCTCAGATACTGAAGGAATATGGCATTGAGATTATTGTCAAGCGGCTTACTTGGGAAAAATATATGGAAGCCATAACCAGTGGAAAATACGACCTTTATTTTGGCGAAACCAAAATAAAAATGAACTATGATTTGGGATTTTTATTGCGCGAAGGTGGAAGCCAGAATTATGGTGGATATATATCTGCGCGGATGAACGATGCAATAGACAGCGCACTTCGTTCGGAAAATGAAGATATGATGAAATCGTCACTTACAACAATACAGCAAATCTTTATAGAAGATCTGCCGCATATTCCTCTTTATTTCAGGCATACACGCATTGTGTATGATGCCTCCAGGGTAGCCGCCGAAAGCGTAGTCGATTGTGGGAATATGTATGCCTCCATTGCAGATTGGTATATCAAAATCCGAAAAGGAAAGTGAGTATGCACGAATTTTTTAACCTAAAGAAAAAAATACTGGAAAATGAATATCAGCATTTGAATGCGCCTCAAAAAGAAGCAGTCTTTACCTCAGGATGTCCTATGCTCATCTTGGCGGGTGCCGGAAGTGGAAAGACCACTACGGTTGTTCATAAAATAGCATATATTATTAGATATGGAAATGCCTATTATAGCAATGAAATGCCAAGTCATTTGACTCCTCAGGATATTGCACGTATGGAGCAGGAAGCCTTGTCCGGCATAGCCCCCGGGGAGCAAACATTATCACTTATCAGAACGCAAACGGTTATGCCTTACCGCATATTGGCATTTACCTTTACAAATAAAGCCGCAAAAGAAATGCGCGAGAGAATTGGCAGAATGCTGGGAGATACGGCAAATGACATTTGGATGGGAACATTTCATTCCATGTGTGTTCGAATTTTGCGAAGAGATATTGAAAGGTTAGATGGGTATAATCGAAATTTTGTAATTTATGATACGGATGACCAGAAGGTTGTGATAAAGAGCTGTTTAAATCAGCTTGGCATCAGCGACAGAGAGTTTACCCCTAAGGATATTGCACAAATTATCGGTCGTGCAAAGGATGTTTTAATGTCGCCGGAGGAGTTTTTAAAATCATATCACGGTGATTATAAAATGAGTATTGCGGGCCAGATATACAAGCTGTATCAAAAAAAACTGAAGGAAAATAATGCGCTTGATTTCGATGATATTATCATTTTGACCATTGAACTTTTTGAAAAGAACCAAGAGATATGGGAACATTATAGCAAACGCTTTGAATATGTATTTGTGGATGAATATCAAGACACAAATGCGGCCCAGTATAGACTCATTTCACTGCTGAGTGATTACCATAAAAACTTATGTGTGGTAGGGGATGACGACCAGTCCATTTATGGCTGGCGAGGAGCCGATATTCGGAATATTATAGAATTTGAAAAGCAATATCCAAATTGTAAGGTTATTAAGCTGGAGCAGAATTATCGCTCTACTTCCACCATATTGGATGCTGCAAACCAAGTGATTTCTCGCAATAAAAATAGAAAAAGCAAAAAGCTATGGACACAGAACGAGATTGGAGAAAAAATTACGCTCTACCCTGCCATAGACGAAAGAGATGAAGCGTACTACATAGCAAATGCAGTCAGTGAGTTTTGTAAAAAGCAAGGAAAGAAGTATTCGGATTTTGCAGTGCTTTACAGAACAAATGCACAATCTCGAATTGTGGAGGACAGTTTCATAAGAGAAGGAATTCCATATAAAATCGTGGGTGGTCTGCGATTTTACGAAAGAAAAGAAATTAAGGATCTAATGGCATATTTGCGCCTTGTGCAGAATTCCAGTGATAATGTGAGCTTTAAAAGAATTATCAATTTGCCAAGAAGAGGAATTGGGGAGACGAGCGTAGCCAAAATCGAGGCTCTGAGCAACGAGCAAGAAATCGGAATGTACGAAGTATTAAAAAGTGCGCAGCGCCTCGGTTCGGACCGGAGCGCAAGTGCGCAAGAGGGGTTCATCCAGCTCATTGAGCAGCTTCGCGAGCAAAAGGATGCCATGAGTGCTTCTGCATTTATCGGAGCGGTGATTGAAGCATCTGCGCTCATGCAGGAATACAAAAAAGAGGGCGAAGTGGAAGCGCAGGCGCGTTATGAAAATATGCAGGAGTTAGTATCCGTTGCAAAAGAAATGGAAAAGAGAGAACCATCCACCCTGTTGGAAGATTTTTTAGCCTATACATCTTTACTTGCAGATGTAGATACCGTGGAGGATATCGATGAAAGTGTTACCCTCATGACCATGCACAGTGCAAAAGGTCTTGAATATCCTGTTGTTTTTGTCATTGGTATGGAGGAAGGATTGTTTCCAAGGGTTGGGGATTTTTACCAAGACGATAGCGAAATTGAGGAGGAGCGCCGCCTTTGTTATGTTGCCATTACAAGAGCAAAGGAGAAATTATTCCTTATTCATGCTTCCTCGCGTATGATTTATGGGAAGACAAACCTTGCAAGACCATCACGGTTTCTGAAAGAAATTCCTCAGGAAGTACTCACCGGTCTTGTTCAAAAATCCATAGCTTCTGTGCTTGTGCAAAAGCCTGAAGCTTCCTATAATTTTAGGAAGGCTGCAAAAACGGCTCCGAGTGCTATAGCTAGCTTAGAGAGCTTTATAAAGGGAGATGCCGTTTCCCATAAAAAATTTGGCAAGGGTTTTGTTGTGGAGATTACCACAGCAGGCGGGATTGTGGTACTAGCAGTAGACTTTAAGGAGCATGGCAGAAAAAATTTGATTGCATCATCCGTAACAAAAGATTAAAAGGTCCATTAGGCAATACCCGAAAGGTTGATGATATATGCGTTTATACAGACATAACATTATCTATTCGTTCATCGCAGGAATTGCGGCGTATCTATCCATTGCAAGCAGCAGTGCCATGCCTCTGTTTTTGATAGCAGGAGCCGCAGCCCTTTGCGCAGCTTACTGTGCAAGTGGGTTTACCTGGCCGCTTGTTGCTACCTTTGCAGGGTGCATTACAGCTACGATAGTGCGTGGGAGCATAGATGTTTCTATGCCCATATTTTCCTTTGTTGGCATTGCACTGCCCGGAATGGCTTGTGGTTGGATGCTTCGAAAGCATAACGGACTTCGAGACTGTATGCTGGCAGTTTCATTAGGCGTTGCGGCGCATTTTATAAGCTGGTTTTCTTATATGAAAATGATAAAAGGAATGGATCCTATCAGTCGCGTTATCGATTTGATGCAGCAAGCACTCGTTTCGGGAGAGGTTGATGTGGGTGCCATCATGGCACAACGAGGGTATACCATTAATCAAGAGGAGCTCACAGCTTTTTATCCGGAATTTTTCAGAATGATGCATCAAGTGGTACCCACTTTGATTGTTGTCGGAGTTTGCATTCTTGCTTACTTGATCATCGTGCTTGCAGTGATGCTAGTCAGGAAAAGTGGGATTGATGAGTTGCCAAGCATTGAAGGGTTTCATGCTATCAGGGGTAGCAAAACTGCTGTGTTTGTTTATTTATTTATATTTATTATTTATTTAGCAACAAAAAATCTTATACTCAGTGGCATATGGATGAATGTTTATTTGCTGTTTACATTATATTTTTCACTATGTGGAATTACCTTTCTATTGTTTTCCATAAGCAAAGGGGTGAAAAATGGTTTCCTTCGGTGGATTGCTTATTTCCTGATGATGATTTTACTATTAGGAAATTTATATGAACCAAAATCCATGATTGTGCTTGTAATGATTGGTATTACCGATGCGATATTTAATTTTAGAATGAAGTATATAAGAGGTGAAGTGGATGGGAAATAAATCTTTCTCAAGACTATTCACGTCCAATGTTGGGATTTTTCTTGCAATACTCTTTTTGTTTGCGCTCGCCGCCTTTGCTGCAGGGCGCATATGGCTTGCACTAGCGGAATTCCTGATTTGGATTTTCCTTACCATCTATAGCTTCTGGTATGATAATCACAAGGAAAAAGAAATGCTGGAATATGTGCAAACCTTGGCGTTTCAAACGGAGACCGGCACCAAAGAATCACTCCTGCGATTTCCCATGCCACTGATTGTTGTACAGCTTGATGGCACTATTTTATGGTATAATGAACTGTTTAGAACTGCTTTTGAACATGAGAAGAAGCTATTTGACAGAAAAGTATCCGAACTTTTGGGAGAAAGCTTTGATATGACGCAAGTTGTGGAAAACAGAATGCCAGAGGGCTATGTTACAGCATACGGCGATAAGAATTATCGTGTATTGTCAAATGTGATTCAGACCAATCAAAAAGAGCTTTTTGCACTGCTTTATCTCATTGACGAAACGAAATATTTTCAAATCAAAAAAATGTATGATGATTCAAGACCGGTCGTATACCTCGTGACCATTGATAATTATGATGAAGTACTACAAAGCACACCGGATGAGGGCAGAGCTGCACTGTTTGCCGGAATTGACAAAAGGGTATCGGAATGGGCAGCTTCAGCAGGTGGTTTTTTTAAAAAGATTGAACGGGATAAATACAGTGTTATTTGCGAACAAAAAAATCATAAGCAGTTTGCAGATGCAAAATTTAACTTACTGGAAACCATCAAAACAATCCATGTCGGCAATCGAATTCCGGTCACCATCAGCATAGGTGCCGGGTTTGGCGGCGAGTCCTATGCACAGAATGATGCCTTGGCTCGCTCGGCGGTTGAAATGGCGCTGGGAAGAGGTGGCGATCAAGCTGTCATTAAGGATAAAGCATCCCCTTCTTTTGTGTATATCGGCGGGAATACTAAGGAGATAGAAAAGCACACCAGGGTGCGAACACGGGTCATGGCACATGCATTAAAGCAATTGATTGTGCAAGCCGGTAATATTATCATTATGGGGCACAAAAATGCAGATTTAGATTGCTTAGGAGCGGCACTTGGCATTCAAACCGCAGGTAAAAATGCAGGAAAAAACGTGTATATTATCGAAGGGACCTCGTCGAAGACAACAGAAAAAATCATTTTAGGATTAAAACACACGCAGGAATACGCCAATGTGTTTATTAGCCCAAGCCAAGTGGAAGAATACCTACGGGAGGACACACTACTTATTGTAGTAGATGTATATCGCTCCTCTATGACTGAGTGCCCTCATCTACTAGAAAAAACGCGCAATATTGTGGTGCTGGATCATCACAGAAAGACCGATGAATACATTGAGCAAACCTCGCTAACATACCATGAAACTTATGCATCTTCCACTTGTGAAATGGTTACGGAAATGCTGCAATATATTGACGAAGGCGCAAATATCAGTGCGGATATTGCAAAATATCTTTATGCTGGCATCATACTGGACACAAAGAATTTTACCTCGAAAGCCGGCATTCGAACCTTTGAAGCGGCAGCATACCTTCGAAAATGTGGCGTGGATCCTTCGGACGTACAAAAGTTATTCAAAGAAGATATGAAGGTATATTCCATCCGCGCGGATATTATTAAAAATGCAATGATCTATCGTGGAAATATTGCCATCGCCCAAAGCAAGCAGAAGTATGAAGATATCGTAACGGTTGCGGCGCAATCAGCAGATGAGATGCTTGGCATAGAGGGCATAGAGGCCTCTTTTGTGATTTGTAGCATTGATAAAGAGGTGCATATCAGTGGACGATCTTTGGGCGAGATTAATGTGCAGCTTATTTTGGAAAATATCGGTGGAGGCGGCAATATTTCTGTTGCCGCAACCAAACTGAAATGCTCATTAGAAGAAGCGAAAAAGCTGCTTACCAGTGCCATTGATCATTACCTAGATAATAAATGACAATCTATCAATATTGAAAGGATGAGAAAATATGAAGGTGATATTGCTACAGGATGTAAAAGCACAAGGCAAAAAGGGCGACTTGATTGACGTGAGCGATGGGTATGCACGCAATTTCCTATTTCCTAAAAATTTGGCAAAGGAAGCAACAAAAGCGGCAATCAATGACATGAAGGGGCAAAAAGATGCCCAGTCATATAAAGTAGAAAAAGAACTGGAAGAGGCTAGAGCAATATACAATCAAATTCATGGTAAAACCATTTCCTTAACCGGCAAGGCAGGGGAAAACGGAAAACTCTTTGGTTCGATTACCTCTTCCGAAGTTGCGGAAGCATTGAAGTTTCAGCTTCATGTTGTGATTGATAAACGCAAATTGGTGATGGAGCCTATTAAAAGCATTGGTTTAACCGAAGTGCATATTAAGCTTCATGCCAAGCTTAGTCCTGTGATTAATGTCAAAGTAGAAGGATGAAAATAACACTTTATTGGCGATTACTTTCCATAAGGAACAGCAGGTATGCCAAAAATATAAAAGGGCGGTGAAGATGTGGATATTGGGGGCACAAGGCAATTACCATATAGCATAGAAGCGGAGCAATCTGTTTTGGGTTGTATTCTCATCGACCCTGCAAGCCTCATCACAGTGGCGCAAAGCTTAAAATCAGATGATTTTTATCTGCAGCAAAATAGAGTCATTTATGATGCTATGCTCAGCTTGTTTGGTCGAAATGAACCGGTGGATGTCATTACTATTTCCCAGCTACTGGGCGCTAACTTACAGCTTATTGGTGGTTATGAATATTTTGCAAAGCTTGCAGGTAGCGTACCGACGACAGAAAATCTCAAATATTACATCAAAATATTAGGAGAAAAAAAGCTTTTACGCAGATTGATTAAAGCATCTGAAAATATATCATCCATGAGCTATGAAGGCACTGAAGACGTGGGGGTCATTTTAAGTAGTGCCGAAAAAGAGATTTACGATATACTCCAGGATAGAGGACAAACCGGGCTTATTCACATTAGTGATGTTTTGGCTGAAAGCTTTGAATTTATCGAAAAAGCAAGTGCCAATAAAGGCAAAATCATGGGTGTTGAATCGGGCTTTACGCTGATTGATAAAATGACAGGTGGTTTTCAGGCTTCAGAACTGATTATTATCGCCGCAAGACCTGCAATGGGGAAAACGAGCTTTGCACTCAATATTGCACAGCATGCGGCCTTGCATCGAGGAACCCAAGTTGCTATTTTTAATCTTGAAATGTCAAAAGGGCAGCTTGGAAATAGAATTATTTTCTCTGAGGCGATGATCAGCGGAGAAAAACTAAAAAGCGGTACCATAGACGATAATGATTGGCCGGAAATTGCGCGCTCCATCGGGCGCCTTTCAAAATCGCCCTTGTATATTGACGATACCGCAGGCATTACGGTGACGGATATAAAGGCAAAATGCCGACAGCTTCAGATTGAAAAGGGCCTTGGAATGGTCATTATCGATTATCTTCAGCTCATGCAAGGGAGTAGGAAAAACGAAAATCGTCAGCAGGAAATTTCCGAAATATCTCGTTCTTTAAAGGTCATGGCAAAAGAGCTTGCCGTACCGGTGATAGCACTTTCTCAGCTGAGCCGAGCCGCCGCTACCAGAGGCGACCATAAACCACAGCTCAATGATTTGAGGGAATCTGGCGCCATTGAGCAAGATGCCGATATTGTTATGTTTATCCATCGAGAGGATTATTACAATCCGGAAACCGAAAAAAAAGGAATTGCAGAGTGTATTATTGCAAAACACAGAAATGGCTCCACCGGCACCATTGAACTGGTTTGGAGGCCTGACTTTACACTTTTCATGAACAAAACCATAGATGAGCCGCCATATAACGGCTAACTACTGCGATATTAAATTGGCGGAGGTATATCGTTTGGAAACATTGCTTGACAAGGTGAAAAAATGCATCTTGGAGAATAACCTTATTAAAAAAGGGGAAACTGTTATTGCGGCCTTTTCGGGCGGTGCGGATTCATCTTGCCTTGTGCATATTTTGAGCAAACTAAGTGGTGAACTGGGGTTTACACTTTGTGCTGCTCATCTCAATCATATGCTTCGAGCAGAGGAAGCGGAGCGTGACCAGCAATATGTCATGCAGTTTTGCAGTGATTTGGATATTTCGCTGAAGTTGCAAAAAAAGGATATTGCTCAAATTGCTCAGCATCGGCGCATCAGCCTTGAAGAGGCCGGTCGGTTTGAACGATACGAGTGGCTGCGTACCTTATCCGAAGATTTTGGGGGTGCACTCATTGCTACCGCTCATCACAAAGACGACAATGCGGAAACCATTCTACTCAATATCCTTCGTGGTAGCGGACTCGATGGTCTCATCGGTATTTTGCCTAAAAGAGAAAATATTATCAGGCCGCTCATTCATTGTACAAGAGATGAAATTGAAGCTTACTGCAGGGAAAATCAGATTGAGTTTGTCACAGACAGCACTAACCTAGAGGCAGTGTATACAAGAAATAGATTGCGCTTACAGCTCATGCCAATGTTGAAGGAATTCAACCCCGCCATAAGGGATGCCCTTATCAGATTGTCTGAGTGTGCCCATGGAGATAGTGTATACATCGAGGCCCATGCAAAGCAGGCTTTTGACGAAACGGTAATAGATGGTGCGATAAATGTACAGAAGCTACGAAAAATGGATTGTGCAATATCTTATCGGATACTATCTCAATGTGTAAAAGTCAAATTCGGCATCACGCTTCAAAAAAAGCATGTGGATTTATTATATCAATTGATCCAGAAGGGCAAAACGGGTAGCCGGCTCAGTCTTCCGGGCGGGATATGGGCTACCATTTCCTATGATCTGATGCATTTTGAAACGGCTTGCGAAAAGCCTTCAAAGTACATATTTGAGCTCAGCGCAGGCGAAGAAATTAATATTTTCCCTGCAGGATTGACCATCAAAACGCATTTTGGCAAATGCTCCGAAGTAGAAGAAAACACTGCTTGCATTGTAGCAGTTGAGGGGAAAATCACTGTTCGCACCAGAAAAGAAGGAGATAACGTTTCCATTCGTGGGATGACAAAAAAACTAAAAAAGCTTCTTATCGAAAAAAAAGTGCCAAGAAAAGTGCGTGATATTCTTCCGGTAGTGGAAGTGGATGGCAAAATCGTTTTGGTTGCAGATGTATTTTGTGCAAGGGAATGTACATGTGCAGAAAAATATCTCATCGTGAAGGCAATAAAAACAAAGGAGTAACGATATCATGAATCATGACGTAGAAAAAATTCTCATCAGTGAGCAGGCATTGAAGGAAAAAGTGGTGGAATTGGCAGCGCTGATTAATGCCGATTATAAGGGAAAAAATATTGTTTTTGTGAGCGTACTCAAGGGCGGCTTTATCTTTGCGGCCGATCTTCTTCGCAAGCTTGAAATTGATGCTGACATCAATTTTGTAGCCGTGTCCAGCTATGGTGCGGGCTCGAAATCATCCGGTGCGGTTAAAATTATCAAGGACCTTGATACCGATGTGTCAAATAAGGATGTCCTGATTGTGGAAGATATTGTAGATACAGGACTGACACTTTCTTACCTCAAAAATTTAATACTGACAAGAGGAGCTCGCTCTGTAAAGATATGCACTATTTTAAATAAACCTTCCCGAAGAAAAGCGGACATTGATGTTGAATACATAGGCTATGAAATACCGGATGAGTTTGTGGTGGGTTATGGCCTTGATTATAATGAGAAATACAGAAGCCTTCCGTATATTGGAATACTCAAACGCAGTATTTATGAAAATCCCCTCCAAATATAACATTTTCATTTCAATATGCGTAAAATCTTGTAATTTTTCAAATAATATGGTATTATATTTAATCAGATATGCCTTACATAGAAGGCGAAACCTGTTAGGAGTGTGTGAAAATGAAGAAATACTGGAAGAATACCGGGTTTTATATTATCTTAGTGACTACGGTGGTACTGATTACCATGTTTTTGTATAAAGATCCGGCAATCGTAACGAAAAACTTTTCGGATTTATATAACGACATTGAAGCCGGCAAGGTATCCGGACTTGTTTTAGAAGGCCAAAAGGCAACTGTTGAGTATAAGGACAATAAAATTGCTGAGGTATCTATTCCATCTGTTGAAGTGTTTATGTTGTATTCAGATTTAAAGTTAAAGGAACTGATGGGCAAAAACGATATTAAAATCAGCACACCCCAAATGCAAAATCAAACCTGGTGGATGGCAATGATTCCTTATTTAGTACTCACGGCCATTTTGGTTGTGTTGTTCATTTTCTTTCAGCAAACGCAAGGCGGCGGAGGCAGTAGAGTCATGAGCTTTGGGAAGAGCCGTGCTAAATTGGTTACCGATCAGAAGAAAAAGGTTACCTTTGCGGATGTTGCAGGAGCAGATGAGGAAAAAGAAGACTTAGAAGAAATTGTGGGATTTTTAAAATCTCCTCAAAAATATACGGAAATCGGTGCCAGAATTCCCAAAGGCGTTTTGCTAGTTGGCCCTCCGGGAACCGGTAAAACATTGCTTGCAAAAGCAGTTTCAGGCGAAGCGGACGTACCTTTTTACAGTATCAGTGGTTCGGATTTCGTGGAAATGTTTGTAGGTGTGGGTGCTGCTAGGGTACGTGATTTATTTGAGCAGGCAAAAAAGAGTGCTCCGTCCGTTGTTTTTATTGATGAAATTGATGCGGTAGGCAGGCACAGAGGCGCAGGCCTTGGCGGCGGGCATGACGAGCGTGAGCAGACCTTAAATCAGCTACTTGTTGAAATGGATGGTTTTGGTGTGAATGAAGGGGTTATTATCATTGCGGCCACGAACCGCCCGGATATACTTGATCCAGCGCTCCTTCGTCCGGGACGATTTGACAGACAGATCGTTGTAAACTATCCCGATGTGAAGGGCCGCGAAGAAATTCTGAAGGTGCATGCAAGAAATAAGCCCTTAGCAGGCGAAGTTAATCTTGGAAATGTTGCAAAAACCACTGCCGGGTTTACAGGAGCAGACCTTGAAAACCTGCTCAATGAATCCGCACTTTTATCTGCAAGGCATGGAAAAAAGGAAATTGACAATGAAGAAATTCAGCAGGCACTGATGAAGGTTGTAATGGGTACCGAAAAGAAATCCAGTGTGATGAGCGAAAAAGAAAAGAAACTAACTGCGGTACACGAGGCGGGTCATGCACTTATTTCAAGGCTCATGCCAACCCAGGACCCTGTCCATGAAATTTCCATTATCCCACGCGGCAGAGCCGGTGGATATACCATGAACATTCCGCAGGAAGATAAAAAGTATAGTACAAAGAATGAAATGACCGAAAGCATCGTTGTTCTTCTCGGTGGCCGCACAGCGGAAAAAATGGTTCTGGACGATATCAGCACCGGCGCATCTAATGATATTGAAAGAGCTTCGGATCTTGCCAGAAAAATGGTTACCAGATATGGTATGAGCGATGTCTTAGGCCCGATTTCATTTGGCAGTACACATGATGAAGTCTTTATTGGTCGTGAATGGAACCAAACACGCAACTATGGCGAAGGTGTTGCCGCAGAAATTGATGCAGAGGTGCGAAATATTATAGAGCATGCATACCAAAAATGCATGCAGCTTTTAGAAGAAAACAGAATGAAACTAGATGAGCTGACAGAGGCACTACTCTCTTTTGAAAAAATTGATGGCCCAACCTTTGAAAAGATATTTGTCGGTCAGGCTGTGGTGCCTGAGAATAATTAATTAGAGGATGTAATCATATGAATGTCATTGAAAAGATTTTTGGCACGTACAGTCAGCGTGAAGTTAAAAGAATACTATCGATAGTTGATAAAATTGAAGCTCTAGAGAGCAGTGTGCAACCGCTTACCGATGCACAGCTTAAATCAAAAACAAATGAATTTAAAGAAAGACTTTCAAAAGGGGAAACGCTAGATGATATTCTGCCAGAAGCATTTGCAGTAGTTCGTGAGGCTTCTGCTAGGGTTCTTGGAATGCGCCATTTTCGCGTACAGCTCATTGGCGGTATCATCCTTCATCAAGGCCGCATAGCGGAAATGAAAACAGGGGAAGGAAAAACATTGGTATCCACCCTGCCAGCATATCTTAATGCACTTGGCGGCAGTGGTGTCCATATTGTAACTGTCAACGATTATCTTGCAATGCGCGATAGCGAGTGGATGGGAAAAGTACATCGCTTTTTAGGTCTTCGCGTTGGCCTTGTGCTTACCGGCATGGAAAATGACAAACGCCGCATGGCATATGATGCAGATATTACCTATGCCACCAATAACGAGCTTGGCTTCGATTACCTCAGAGATAATATGGTGATTTATAAAGAGCATATGGTGCAACGCGGTCAGCACTTTGCCATTGTGGATGAAGTGGACTCTATTTTAATTGATGAAGCCAGAACTCCGCTTATCATTTCAGGCATGGGGGATAAATCCACGCAAATGTATGAACTTGCGGATCGTTTTGCGGCAAAGCTTAAATGCCTCAGGCGCAAAGAGTTCGACAGCAAGGAAGAGCATGACGATATTGATGCGGATTATTTAATCGATGAAAAAGCAAGAACTGCCGTTCTCACAAAGGAAGGGATTAAAAAAGCTGAAAAGGCTTTTCAAATAGAAAATTTATCGGATTCAGAAAACATGGGTCTTTTGCATCATATCAACCAAGCCATCCGGGCGCACGGCCTTATGAAACGAGATATTGATTATGTGGTGAAAGACGGCGAAGTGTTAATTGTTGATGAATTTACCGGTCGTCTGATGATTGGTCGGCGCTATAGTGAAGGCTTACATCAAGCCATTGAGGCAAAAGAAGGTGTAAAGGTGGAGCGGGAGAGCAAAACCCTTGCTACCATTACCTTTCAAAATTATTTCCGCTTGTATCGAAAGCTCTCCGGTATGACCGGAACAGCGCTGACGGAAGACAACGAGTTTCGAGAAATTTATCGATTGGATGTAGTGGAAATTCCCACCAATCAATCCATGGTCCGATTAGATATGGCGGATATCGTCTATAAAACGGAAGATGCCAAATTTGGAGCTGTCATTAATCAAATTAAGGAGTGCTACAGTAAAAATCAACCTGTCTTGGTTGGTACGATTTCCATTGAAAAATCGGAATTATTAAGTAAAATGCTTAAGAAGCAAGGAATACCTCATGAGGTACTCAATGCGAAATATCACGAAAAGGAAGCACAAATCATATCCCAAGCCGGTAAAAAGGGAGCAGTCACCATTGCGACCAATATGGCAGGACGTGGCACTGATATTATGCTTGGCGGTAATGCAGAGTTTCTTGCAAAAAGCGCCATGCTAAAAAACGGATATAGCGAAGAGCTGATCAGTGAAGCGGTCGGTTTTTCTGAAACAAGTGATGAAGAAAGTATAAAAGCACGAGCAGAATATGCAAATCTACTGAAAGAATACAAAGAGAAAATTGCACTTGAGAGAGCAGATGTTATCAGTAGCGGCGGTCTGTTTATTATCGGTACAGAGCGCCATGAATCAAGACGTATCGATAATCAGCTCCGAGGCCGTGCCGGCCGTCAAGGTGACCCTGGGGTATCCAGATTTTTCATCTCCTTAGAGGATGATTTGATGCGTCTGTTTGGGTCAGACAGAATGCGCGGCGTAGTGGACGCATTGGGTCTTGAAGATGATGAACCCATTGAGCATGGCATTTTATCAAGCGCGATTGAAGGCGCTCAGAAAAAGGTAGAGGCCAGAAACTTTGAAATCAGAAAACATGTGCTGCAATACGACCAGGTCATGAACGAACAGCGGCATATTATTTATGACCAGCGGCAAAAGGTACTCGATGGAGAAAGCTTAAAAGCAGTTATTGAGAAAATGATTGAGGATGTGTCCCATACCATTGTCGATAAATTTACAGCAGGTGGTGAGCATCCGGATTATTGGAATTTAACAGGACTCGTCGATTATTTAGAAGGCTATATATGCGAGATGGGTAGTCTTTCTTTTTCAAAAGAGGATATGGAAAGTCTCACGAAGGAAGATCTATTTGATTTAATTTTTGAAAAGGCCATGGAAAAGCATGGGCAGCAGGAAGAAAGCGTTGGCGATGAAAAAATGCGTGAGTTAGAGCGTGTTGTCATGCTGCAAAATGTAGACAGCAAATGGATGGATCATATTGATATGATGGACCAACTTCGCCGTGGCATTTCGCTACGTGCGTATGCTCAGAAGGATCCCGTTATTGAGTATAAATATGAAGGCTTTGATATGTTTGAAGAAATGATTGCGAGCATTCGAGAAGATACCGTTCGCACACTTCTTACCTTCCGTGTTCAAAAGGAGCCAATTGAAAGAAAACAAGTAGCAACCCCCACCATGGCAAGCCATGGGGACGGAAGCGTGCAAGCGGCAAGAACTGTCGTAAACAAAGATAAAACCGGCCGTAATGACCTTTGTCCATGCGGCAGTGGTAAAAAATATAAAAAATGTTGTGGACAATAATATACGTCAATATTTATGAATGGAAGTGAAATTTGTGATTGATCTTGACCAATATCGTATCGGGCTTCGTGGAATGGAAATGCACATAAATGAATTGAGGGATTCACTTTGACATTGTCAGAGTGATGGAACAAATAGAAGAGCTGGAAAATCAATCTGCAGCTCCGAATTTTTGGGATGATATGGATGCTTCCCATAAGATTTTGCAAAGAATAAAGCAGCTAAAAAGTAAAACAGAACGGTTTGAGAGGCTTCGATCCGAATATGATGATTTAACCGTGCTCATTGAAATGGCCATAGAACAATCGGATGCCGAGATAGAGATAGAAATACAAACTGCATATGATAAGCTGAATGAAGACTACGAAAATATGCGCCTTGAAACACTGCTGAGTGGTAAGTATGATAGAAGCAATGCGATCATTTCCCTCCATGCAGGTGCTGGCGGAACAGAGGCTCAAGACTGGGCGCAAATGCTTCTGCGCATGTATGTGCGTTGGAGTGAGCGAAAAGGATATAGCGTAAAAACACTGGATATATTAGATGGTGAAGAAGCAGGTATTAAAAGTGTAACCATCCTGGTGGAAGGAGAAAACGCATATGGCTATGCTAGATGTGAAAAAGGGGTTCATCGCCTTGTTCGAATATCACCCTTTGATGCATCGGGCAGAAGGCACACCTCCTTTGCTTCAGTAGAGGTTATGCCTGAAATCGATGATGAAATTGAAGTAAACATCAAGCCCGATGATCTGCGAATAGACACCTTCCGTTCCAGCGGTGCAGGTGGTCAGCATGTTAACAAAACGGAATCGGCCATCCGCATTACGCATTTACCAACTGGCATAGCGGTGGCCTGTCAAACTGAAAGATCCCAGTTTCAAAACAAAGACACTGCAATGAAAATGCTTAAATCAAAGCTGTTAGAAATTGCAGAGCGAGAGCAGATGGAAAAAATCGAGGATATCAAAGGGGATGTAAAGGAAATTGCATGGGGCAGCCAAATACGTTCTTATGTATTCCACCCGTATAACATGGTAAAGGATCACCGAACGAGCTTTGAAACCGGCAATACCGGAGCTGTGATGGATGGAGAAATCGATGGTTTCATCAATGCATATTTAAAAGCGAAAAGCTTAGGTGAAATGACGTAAGAAGAATGGAATTTTTACATGGATAATCAATCGAAAATGAGTCAGGGGAAAATCATACCCTTGGTGGTTAAATTTTCAGTACCTGCCATCATTGGGATGTTTGTTAATGCACTATACAACGTGGTGGATAGAATATTTATCGGAAAAGGGGTCGGCGAGCAGGCGATTGCCGGAATTACAGCCGCATTTCCTATGATGCAGGCGATATTGGCACTTTCCATTTTTATTGGTGTTGGCACTTCGGTGCTTGTGGCAATCAAAATGGGGGAAATGGATAAGGAAGGCGCTCAGAGAGTCCTTTCGAATTCGCTCATTCTCATCATTGGCGCTTCTATACTGACAACGCTATTTGGCTTATTGTTCTTAGATCCGCTGCTTGTGTTTTTTGGTGCAGTACCTTCCATCATGGGATATGCAAGAGATTATTTGTATATTATTATATTAGGCTCCGTATTTAGCTATCTATCTATCGGACTGAACAATACCATTCGGGCCACAGGATCTCCCAATATTGCCATGTATACGATGCTCATCGGTGCCATTATCAATGTCATTTTAGATTATGTATTTATTATGATTTTTCATTGGGGAATAAAGGGCGCGGCGATAGCCACCATTATCGGGCAGGGAGCATCGGGGATTTGGGTGCTTTGGCATTTTATCAAACCTGCCGCAGTCCTCAGAATACACCTGAAGAATATCATGCAAAGGTTCTGCCGTCATACAATGATTGATATTGTAGAATCGGGATCTGCACAAGGCATTATGCAGCTCATGGCCGTTGTTACCATGACGGTGATGAATTATAGCTTAAAAACCTATGGCAACGAAATGAATTATGCCGCATGTGGCATATTCAATAGCATATCATTGCTTATTTTTCTACCGGTACTTGGCGTAAATCAAGGCTGCCAGCCGCTCATTGGGTATCACTTTGGGGCAAAAAGCTATCGGCGCATGAAGAAGTTTTATATTGCCGCCATTGTATTTTCTACAGCCGTCATTACCGTGGGGTTTGCAATTGTTTGGGCGTTTGCGCCTGCTATGGTGAAAATGTTTGTGCAAAGTAGCAATCATTCAAATGAACTGATTGATTTTACCGTTAAATGGGTCAAAGTCGGCACTTTACTTTTCCCACTTTTGGGTTTTCAAGTGGTTACGGCAGGATTTTTTCAAGCGATGAAGAAAAAGGTTGCTTCCTTGGTATTATCATTATCACGACAAACCTTATTTTTCATTCCTGCAATACTTGTTATTCCTAAGATTTACGGTATTGAAGGGATTATGTATGCCCAGCCGGTGTCGGATGCATTGGCGGTTGTTGTGTCTCTTGTTATCGCTGTTACGGCGATTGAGAATATAAATCAATTAATGGATGTGAAATCGTAGTGAATATGAATAAAATACACACCCCGGAAGGCACGGGGGATCTTATCGGAAGTGAATATAGTACCAAAAGGCATATTGAAAGGGCTTTTGAGCATCGGTTTGCGCTTTATGGATATCTGCCGGTACAAAGTCCAACTTTTGAATTTTTGGATGTGTTTGAAAATACACAAGGCGCATCCGAGGGTATGATAAAATTCTTTGATGCCAAGGGAAGGATTTTAGCACTCCGGCCCGATTATACACCGGCAATTGCCAGAATGGCGGCAACAAGGCTATCTGGTCAGCCGATGCCCCTTCGGCTGAGCTACATAGGAAAAGCATATAGCAACGATGAAGCTTATGCGGATTTCAAACAAAAAGAATTTTCACAGGCTGGTATTGAATGTATTGGAGATGACAGTGCGATTGCAGATGCAGAGGTCATCGCCATGACCGTGGAATGCCTGAAGGAAGTCGGCCTTCGTGATTTTCAAATTGAAATCGGTCATGCAGATTTTTTTAGTGGTATTGCGCGACAGTGCGGTCTTAGCGAGGCGGATATTCAAATACTTCGCAGTTATTTGTATCGCAAGGATTCTTTTGGCATTGAGCGTTTGCTTGAAAAAAATGGCATATCAGGTGATTTATATAAGTTAATCACTGCACTTCCGACACTTTTTGGGGAAATTGATGTTTTGGAAAAAGCAAAATATCCACAGCTGAATGAAACCTCCCTGCATGCACTCATGCAGCTATCACACCTTTATCAGATTTTGACTGAATATGGCGTGGAAAACTATATTTCCATTGATTTGGGGCTCACTAATCAGCATGAATACTACACAGGAGCTATTTTTAAGGGCTTTGCTAGAAATGTTGGTTTTTCCATTTGCGCCGGAGGCAGATATGATACGCTTCTGCAACAGTATGGCAAGGGCAGTCCTGCAGTCGGCATGGCACTATATACGGATAGAATTTTAGCGGCACTCATCAGGAGCGGCAGTGAAGTGGCGCCCATTGGTCCTGAAACGATTATATGCTTTTCAGAAGATTGTAGACAAAAAGCCATTGATTGTGCAAAGAAGCTTCGTGCTTGCGGAACAAAAACTGCACTGATGCACGATGTAGATTTATCGGAAGCAAAAAGTCGCGGTGCGAAGCGTTTGATACTGATCACTGAAAATGCACAGGATTGTATCGACTGTGAAGGGGAGGCGGATTGCACTTGAGATATTTAACAGTTGCGCTTGCCAAGGGACGTCTAGCGGAACAAGCGGTCCAAATATTTGAAGAAATCGGCTTTGATTGTTCTGAAATGAAAGAAAAATCCAGAAAGCTCATTTTCACCAATGAAGAGATGAAATTTAAGTTTATTTTGGTCAAAGCCTCCGATGTACCCATTTATGTGGAATATGGTGCGGCAGATATGGGGATTGTGGGGCGTGATACCATATTAGAAGAGGGTAGAAATTTATATGAAACGGTAGACTTAAAATTTGGTGCTTGTAAAATGGCAGTTTGCGGGCCTGCTCATATGAAAGATAAGCTAGATAGCAGTTATAACTTAAGGGTTGCTACCAAGTATCCGAGCATTGCTCGTGAATACTTTCACAACGTAAAGGGAAGAGACATTGAAATTATTCCACTGAGCGGTTCTGTGGAGCTTGCGCCTTTGGTAGGGCTCTCGGAGGTCATTGTGGATATCGTGGAGAGCGGCAAAACGCTCAAAGAAAACGGCCTGGATGTACTGGAGGATATTTGCTCGCTTAGTGCATGGCTTGTTGTAAACCGTGTGAGCATGAAGCTAGAGAGAGAGAGAATTATGCAGGTTGTCAGCAAAATGAAAGCATATATGAAAGCTGTGGAAAATCAATGATAGCAATACTTGATTATGGCGCAGGAAACTTAATGAGCATGCAAAAAGCGCTGGAATTCATTGGAGCAGAGGCTGAAATTACCGATGAGCTCGGCGTTGCACTTGGTGCAGATAAAATTGTCTTGCCCGGTGTTGGCGCATTCGGCGATGCCATGAGCAGTCTTTTGCGCAGTGGTCTGAGCGAAGCGGTTCTTCATGCATTTCAAAAGGAAAAACCCTTTCTGGGAATTTGCGCCGGATTACAGCTTTTATTTGAAAGCAGCAAAGAAAGCCCAGGAGTGCGCGGCCTTGGTATTTTAAGAGGCACCGTGGAAAAAATCCCAAGTTGCGGCCTCAAAATACCCCAGATGGGCTGGAATAGTCTGAATATTTTAAGGCCTTCAAGGCTTTTTAAAGGTATTTCTGAAGGGGATTTCGTGTATTTTGTTCATTCCTATTATCCTGTCCTTGCGGATAGAAACGATTCTATCGCAAGCGTTACATATGGCGAGGAGCTGGATATAGCGGTTGAAAAAGGCAATTTCTTTGCTACCCAGTTTCATCCCGAAAAAAGTGGTGATGTGGGACTTTGTATGCTTGAAAATTTTGTGAGGCTCTAATTTATATAAAAGATTATCATAAGAAGAGGAGACTTTGGATCATGATTATATATCCCGCAATTGATATAAAGGATGGAAAATGTGTGCGTTTATTGCAGGGGCGTTTTGAGGATGTAACCGTATATGGCGATATGCCCTCACAAATGGCTTTGCAATGGAAAAACGGAGGCGCTGAGTATATCCATGTGGTGGATTTAGATGGAGCAAGGCAGGGAAATGCCGGCAACGCACAAGCCATTATGGAAATTGTAAAGGCGGCAGGGGATGTGCCTGTGCAACTGGGCGGGGGCATTCGTGATTTGGAAAAAGCGCACATGGCGCTGTCTCTTGGCGTTCGCAGAATAATCATCGGAACCGCAGCAGTTTCCAATGACGATTTTCTTGAAAAGCTGATCAGCAAATATGGCAATCGCATTGTGATAGGAATTGATGCTAAGGATGGCTTTGCGGCAACCCACGGTTGGGAGCAGGTCAGTGATATTCGTGCCACAGAACTTGCAAAAAAAGCATGTGATTTAGGAGCCCAAACCATTATATATACCGATATTGCAACAGATGGTATGTTAACGGGTCCAAATGTAGAAGCCATGGCAGAAATGGTAGCATGTATTCACGCAGACGTAATTGCCTCCGGTGGCGTTTCCGGCATGGAAGACATTGAGGCGTTAAAATCCACCGGCGTAAAAGGCGTGATTGTGGGAAAGGCGCTTTACAGTGGCAGGTTTACCTTATCCGATGCCATAAGAGCGGGAAAATAAAATTTTCGAAGGATTGTGAAATATGTTTGCAAAACGAATTATCCCTTGCCTTGATGTACATAATGGCAGAGTGGTAAAGGGTGTCAATTTCGTCAATTTAGTGGATGCGGGCGACCCGGTCGAAATTGCCGCGGTATATGATAAGGCGGGTGCGGATGAGCTTGTTTTTTTAGATATTACGGCAACCTCTGATGTAAGAAATATTATTGTGGATCTTGTGCGCAATGTGGCAAAACAGGTTTTTATTCCTTTTACTGTAGGTGGCGGCATACGTAGCGTAGAGGATTTTAGAATGCTACTTAGCGCCGGAGCAGATAAGGTATCGATCAATTCCTCTGCCGTAAAAAACCCCACGCTGATTACTGAGGCCGCAATGAAATTCGGCAGTCAATGCGTGGTCGTTGCCATTGATGCAAAACGCAAAGAGGATGAGAGCGGCTGGGAGGTATATGTTGCCGGTGGCAGAAAGAATACCGGAATTGATGCACTGTGGTGGGCAAAAGAAGCACAAAGACTGGGCGCAGGTGAAATTCTGCTTACCAGCATGGATTGTGACGGAACAAAGGCCGGCTATGATATTGCACTGACCAAAAGCGTTTCTAATAGTGTTAATATCCCTGTTATCGCGTCGGGTGGTGCCGGCACAATGGAGCATTTTTATGATGCATTTACAGATGGCAAGGCAGATGCGGCACTGGCCGCCTCGCTATTTCATTATAAGGAAATGGAAATAATGGACCTAAAAAGATATCTTTCCGATAAAAATGTGGAGGTGCGTATCTAAAATGGATATTCGATTTAATGAAAACGGACTTGTGCCTGCAGTGGTGCAGGACTATAAAACAAATCAAGTGTTGATGGTTGCATATATGAACAAGGAATCGCTATCGCAAACCATCACAAGCGGAAAAGCGGTGTTTTTTAGCCGTAGCAGGCAAGCGCTATGGTGCAAAGGAGAAACCTCCGGAAATTTTATGCATGTGAAAGAAATCAAGGTGGATTGTGATGAAGATTGCCTGCTGATTTTGGTTGATCCTGCAGGGCCTGCATGCCATACTGGGGAGGAAACTTGTTTCTATCGAAAACTGGAGGATGACACCTTGGTTCCAGCACCTACTCATGCTTCCTCATCTGCCATTATGGAAGAGCTCTATGCTACCATTGTTAATCGTAAAGAACACCCAAAGGAAGGCTCCTACACAAATTATCTTTTTGAAAAAGGAATTGATAAAATCCTCAAAAAAGTGGGGGAGGAAACAGCAGAGGTCATCATTGGTGCAAAAAATCCAGGCAACGATGAAATAAGGTATGAAATCGCTGATTTAATGTATCATCTCTCTGTTTTAATGGTAGAAAAGGATCTTTGCTGGGAAGAAGTATATAAAGAACTTGTCGCACGGCATAAATAAAGACGAAGTCGTCTTTGAAATAAAGGAGTGATGGTTTTGGCAAGAATTCTAAGTAACCCCATATATGTTTGGCTTGCAATTGCGGTACTGCTGTTTGTCATTGAATCTGTCACGGTTAATCTTATCACCATTTGGTTTGCAATCGGATCATTATGTGCAATGGCCACAGCAATAGCGGGGGGGAATGGTTCACTGCAAATCGGAGTGTTTGCTGTTGTATCTGCAATTTTACTCATTTTAACAAGACCTTTTGTGGTGAAATTCGCCAGTAAACATCCCACCAATGCGGATATGATCATTGGTCAAGAGGCCATTGTGGTTGAGTGTATTCAAAATGTAGAAGGAAAAGGACAAATTGTGATACAAGGAAACACCTGGTCTGCCCGTTCAGAAAATCAAATGCCCATTGAAGAAGGTGCCATCGTCATCATAAAAGAGATCGTTGGCGTAAAAGCAATCGTAACAAAAAAAGAGTAGGAGGGAAAAAGTATGCCACAATTATTGAGTTTCATTCTTTTGGCTTTAGCGGCACTCATTGTCATTTCCAACATTAAAATTGTACCACAGGCGTATGCATATGTTATTGAGAGGTTAGGCGCTTACTCAGCAACATGGTCCGTTGGTCTGCACTTTACAATTCCGTTTATTGAGAAGATATCTAAAAAAGTTTTGCTCAAGGAGCAGGTGGTAGATTTTGCGCCACAGCCTGTCATTACCAAGGACAATGTCACCATGCAAATTGACACCGTTATCTATTTTCAAATTACAGATCCAAAATTATTTGCATATGGCGTTGACCATCCGCTCACGGCCATTGAAAATCTTACTGCCACCACGCTTAGAAACATCGTGGGTGATTTGGAGCTTGACGAAACACTGACCTCTCGTGATACGGTTAACACAAAAATGCGGTCAATCCTTGACGTAGCAACCGACCCTTGGGGCATTAAAATCAATAGAGTTGAGCTTAAAAACATTATTCCTCCAAAGGAAATTAGAGATGCTATGGAAAAGCAGATGAAAGCCGAACGCGAACGCCGCGAAGCCATTTTGCGTGCTGAAGGCGAAAAAACGTCTGCGATTTTGGTTGCGGAAGGGCAAAAGGAATCCCAAATACTCAAGGCGGAAGGCGAAAAAGAAGCCGCTATTCGCAATGCCGAAGGAAAAGCGGAAGCCATCCTCAAGGTGCAACAGGCACTTGCAGACAGCATAGGATTTTTAAATAAATCTGCACCTTCAAAAGAAGTATTGATTCTAAAAAGCTACGATGCGCTCAAGGACCTCGCGGACGGGCAGGCTACGAAACTGATTGTTCCTTCTGAAATTCAGTCTATTGCTGCGATGGCAGCTAGCGTAAAAGAATTGTGGGAGGATAAAAAGTAAAACCTTTTATAATTTGTAAAAAGTCATATCGGTTTTTTGCGGTATGACTTTTTATCTGTTTTGGTATTGAAATGTAAGCTAAAAATTGATATAATAAGGAACATAAATGATGAATAGGAAGGTGACAAGATGAATCAACTCCAGCAGATTGCAGCAAGAATAAAAGAGCTTCGTGAAATATTAGAGATAAGTTCCATGGAAGTATCTGCAAAAGTAGGTATTTCAGAACAGGAATATCTCTTATATGAAAGCGCAAAAAAGGATATTCCCATTGGTATTCTGTATGCCGTAGCGGATATTCTCAGCGTGGACCCCACTGTGCTTCTGACGGGTGATGTGCCACGGATGGATGCCTATACCGTTGTTCGTAAGGATGAAGGCGTTTTGGTTGAACGCTTTAAGGGATATAACTTCTCCTCACTTGCTTTTAATTACATTGATAGAGAAATGGAACCGATGATTGTCACCATCGAACAAGATGAAAAAAAGCCGGAGCTTGTTATGCATAAGGGTCAGGAGTTTAACTATGTATTGGAAGGGAACCTTTCCATCGTTATTGGGAAACACACCTTTGAACTTTCAGAGGGAGACAGCATTTATTTTGATTCCCGCCTGCCTCACGGCCAGCGTGCACTGAGTAGCCGTGCACGATTTTTAACTGTTATCAATGAATAGGAGAGTTGAAATATGCTTGAAAAGTTTTTAAACAAAACGGAATTTGAAAGCTATGAAGATTTTAAACAAAATTATTGTGTGACTATTCCGGAGAATTTCAATTTTGCGTATGATGTTGTCGATGAATGGGGAAGAAGAGACAAAAACAAGCCGGCATTGGTATGGTGCGACGATGATGGCCATGAAAAGAGATACACCTTTTATGAATTATCTCAGCTTAGCAACAAAGCGGCCAATGTTTTTTCGTCCCTTGGCATTCAAAAGGGTGATCCTGTCATGCTCATGCTCAAGCAGCGACCATATGTATGGATTTGCATTCTTGCGCTTCATAAAATCGGTGCAGTTTGCATCCCCGCTACATATCAACTTACATCAAAGGACATAGAATACAGATGCAACGCTGCAGGCGTCCGGATGATTGTAACGGTAAATGAACCGGAGCTTATCATGCATATCGAAAAAGCAAGGCCCGCAATTTCAACGGTAGCTCATATTGGCACTGTCGGCGGCAGTGCAATGAGTGGATATATTGATTTTCCAGCCGCCATCGAATCGGCCGATAGTAAATTTGAAAGGCCCTCTGGCGCAGCTACTATTCACAATACAGATCCCATGCTTCTCTATTTTTCTTCCGGCACAACGGGAATGCCGAAAATGGTACTTCACAATTTTGAATATCCCATAGGTCACATTACGACTGCAAAGTATTGGCAGCACGTAGAGGATGGCGGCTTGCATCTGACCGTTTCAGATTCAGGCTGGGCAAAATTTGCATGGGGTAAAATTTACGGTCAATGGATATGCGGTGCGGTAATTGTAGCGTATGACACCGAAAAATTTGTACCCCAAAAAATGATGGATATTATTTCCAAACTAAAGCTGACAAGTTTTTGTGCGCCTCCTACTGTGTTTCGCTTTTTAATTAAAGAGGATTTATCAAAATGCGATTTTTCCACCATTTCGCACTGTTCTATTGCAGGCGAACCGCTCAATCCGGAGGTGTTTAATAAATTTAAGCAGGCCACTGGTTTAGAGCTCTGCGAAGGATTTGGTCAAACAGAAACCTCTGTACTCATTGGTAATTTTGATGGATTTCCAATCAAGCCCGGTTCGATGGGCAAGCCTTCACCGCTATATGATGTGGATATTGTAGATGAATATGGTCACTCCTGCGAAGATGGTATTGTAGGAGCGATTGTCATTAAAAACACGGATAAAAAGCATCCTGCCGGTCTTTTTCAAGGATATTATCGGGATGAAGAAGCCACTGGTCGATGCTGGTCAAATGGCGTGTATAACACGGGGGACACTGCATGGAGGGATGCGGACGGTTATTTTTGGTTTGTGGGCAGAAATGATGATGTTATCAAATGCTCCGGTTATCGCATCGGTCCTTTTGAAGTGGAAAGCGCACTGATGACACATCCTGCAGTGTTAGAATGTGCTGTCACTGCTGTTCCTGACCCTGTGCGTGGACAAGTTGTCAAGGCTACCATTATTTTAGCAAAAACTTATGAACCCAGCGACGTTTTAATAAAAGAGCTTCAAGAGCATGTAAAGAAAGTGACAGCGCCCTATAAGTATCCTCGCGTGGTGGAATTTGTTGCAGAACTGCCTAAAACCATTAGCGGAAAAATTCGTCGTGTACAAATCAGAGACGCAGATAAAAACGAAAATCAATAACGGAAGGAATGTTTTTTATGGCACAGCTAACCGGTGTTCATCATATTGCAATGAAAGTTAAAAACTTCGATGCTTCGGTGGATTTTTATACCAATACATTAGGCCTTCATGAGGATATCTCGTGGGGTGATATGGGCAAAAGAGCCATCATGCTCCGCTTTGCAGATGGTGCATATCTTGAACTTTTTGAAGGAGGAAAAGAAGGGGAGAGACCTGAAAATGCAGGTGTATGGTGCCATATTGCACTGCGCACAGATGACACGGATGCACTCTATGCAAAGGCCATGGCATGCGGTGCGAAGAGTAAAATGCAGCCTACAAAGGTAGACGTTGCATCAAAGCCAACACAAAAAAGAATTAATATTGCTTTTGTTTTTGGGCCCGATGGCGAAGTAATTGAATTTTTTGAAGAAATGAAATAAAATATGAAGGGATAGATTATCATGAATACGTTTAATCCTGTAAAAAAAGCTTTGGAGGAAGGTAAGCTTTCTCTTGGTACATGGATCCAAGCAGGCCACCCTGCCATTGCAGAGGTGCTTGCAAATGCAGGTTTTGATTGGATTGCCGCAGACTGTGAGCATACAGATATAGGGGTAGATGGTTATTCCTCGCTTGCACGTGCGATGTATGGACGTGGCAGCATACCCTTGGTAAGAGTGAGAGAAAATGATACCTTGGCAATTCGCCAAATGCTAGACGCTGGTGCGATGGGTGTTATCGTTCCCCTTATCAACAATAAAGAGCAAGCCAAGCAAGCCGTGGCCTCTGCAAAGTATCCTCCTGAAGGAGTGAGAGGATTTGCTTTTTGCCGTGCAAATAATTTTGGCATTGACTTTGACCAGTATGCAAAAGAAGCAAACGCCAATACGCTTGTGATTGTTATGATTGAATCCAAGGAAGCAGTTGATAATATAGATGAAATTTTATCGGTAGACGGCGTGGACGGCGTATTTATCGGCCCATATGACATGAGTGGTTCTTACGGCATTACTGGGCAAACCGGGCATCCAATCATAGCCGAGGCCTGCCAAAAGGTTTTGGATGCCTGTAAAAAAGCGGGCAAGGCACCCGGACTTCACATCGTAAAACCGACAAAAGAAAATATTGAAGATGCCGTGCGCAAAGGGTTTACTTTTATTGCACTGGGTATTGATTTGGTCTTTATAGATAGCATGGCAAGAGAAAATATTTTAACCGCAAAAAATTCTAATAAATGAGCTCTAAGCTACTGGTTAATCATTTCCGCGCAAAGCGGCAGACAAAAAGAAAAGAGCGCACAATTGCTTTTGCAAAAAGAAGTGGATGCATCCTCTTTGCAGTGCTTCTTTTTCTTTGTGCGCTCTGTGCGAACTGCGATAAACCAATCACCTTTTATCTTTGCTCCTTGATGCTGATTGCTCCGGGAGTCTTGTGCTATAGAAGAATACATAAGCCACTGCCGCTCCCCATTGTGCCAATTTGTGTAATTCTTATTATTCCGGCGCTGCTTTTGATGGGCTGGCAAATATACATCGCCCCTGTGACAAATTTGGATTTATATGACCGATGCCGAATGGAATTTGTTTCAAATGTTGGTGTAAAGATAGGTGATGTGTTTCCCGAAACGCAAATAACCTCTATGATTTATCAACGGCATTCAGCAATTGGTAGGCATACATTTCAAGTGAGCGCATTGCCAAGCATAGAGGAGATTAACCGTATCAAGGCGCGTTTTGCAGCGGAGTGTCACGCTGCAGAGGATGGATTTGAACAAATTACTTTGGCGCAGGGGCGATGCAATATTGTGATTTCGCCTTCTATTATTACTTATACCTATATGGAATAAATCATTATTGTGCTACGCTATGCAGTCCGATATTGATCCCTTCTGCGATTACATCTGAAATATTTTCAATCATACCATCTACCTCTTTTGGGGTAACTATCATCGATGAAATTCGATTTCCAAGTGTTTCTCGAATAAGATTGTACCGATTATCTTCTCCTATGCGCATCAGCATTTCATAGAATGGTCTAGCAGCGGTGGAGGATGATTTGAGCGCCTCAAGGGTTGCTTCCAGTGCATCATCCGCAACGGTTGCCGCATCTACAACGGTGGGAACACCGATGGCAATTACTGGGATGCCTAGGGATTCACGACTAAGCTCTTTTCTGCTGTTTCCAACGCCGGAGCCTGGACAAATGCCGGTATCGGCAATCTGGATTGTGGTTCCTAGTCTGCCAAGACTTCGAGACGCCAATGCATCAATCGCAATGACGGCACGTGGCGTTGTTTTATCACTAATTCCTTTTACCATTTCACCTGTTTCTATACCGGTTGTGCCAAGAACCCCTGGAGACATGGCGCAAACCGGTCGTACGCCTTTTTCAAGTGCTCCCGGCATATATTCAAAAAGATGCCTTGTTACATTTAGTTTTGATATCGTTTTTGGACCTAAAGCATCGGGTGTGATATCCCAATTTCCAAGGCCTACTACGAGAACCTCTTCATCTGCGCCGACGCCATTTTCTATAAGCAGTCTACTGATTTCCTCAGCCAGCATCTGTGAGGCCTGATGTTGTGCTTCCTCGTCGTCTTCGCTGAGCCCTTCTGCTTCTATGGTAATATAATTCCCAATAGGTTTATTGATGGTTTCCGCACCGCTTTGAGAAGTAACCTCCACTCTTGTTATTTTCACACCACCCTTATCTTCGATACGTACCTCTATGCCGGAGGGAACATTTTTTCCATCTCCCACATAGTATTCATGAGCTTCTACAGCAAGGTCTGTGCGCATGCTTCTCATACAAAAACCCCTTTTCAAATTATTGCATTTGTATTTTATGCTACATTAGTATTTCTCTATATATAGAAAATAATGCATGCAACTATAAAGGATGATAATGAAAAAGATGTACGATTGTGTCGTACACCTTTTAAAATGATCATTCATTTTCTATGAAATCATGTAAGTTTTTGCAACTCCCTTTTTTCTCCATTTTAAAATAGATATATCGGGAGGTTAAAAAGCGACTAATATTGCCGCTTTTATCGATTACAGCTCCGATGCCGTCCGCAGGAAGATAACCTGCCGCCTTCATTGGAGATAATTCATCACGAATAAAATATAGCTTAGCAGGGCAACAGCCTTTTTTTATGTAAAATAGCTCTGATTCTAAAATTGGATTTATTCCGGACCTTTTTGCTGAATAAACAATAAATATCCCCAGCAGAAGCAGAGAAAAATTATAGCTTGTATATTGCAGGGCAAATATGCCGGCGATCATTAGCAATACGCCGATACATACAGTAATTGGCTTAATCACTTTTTTTGCGGCTTTTCGGCCGATCCTCCCTGAAAGAAGCGTATAGCAGGCATTTCCACCGTCCAAAGGAAGTGCCGGCAGTAGATTGCAAACTCCTAAGGCCAGCGAAGGCATGACCAGGGGAGTCATTCCACAAAGCTGCATCAGTGCAGCGAAAACTAGATTGAATAATGGCCCCGCAAGGGAGATTGCCAGTGCAGTAGTGGCAGGATAGCTACCTCGATTAGACATTTGCATATTGATGCCACCCATATGAAAAAGAAACGCTGAAAGTTTATCTCCGCTAAGCCTTATAGCGATGTAATGACCAAGCTCATGCACCACCACCGGAATAAATACTAACGCTAACCTACTTCCACCACTCGATAAAAATGCAGCTGCAGCTGTAAATATAGCGGAATAATGAACGATAACCTTCTTATAGTGGTTATTCATTCTTGTCCTTTTGCGGGACGGCTTCTTCGGTAGTAGAAGGTGGGGAAGTTGGAGATGGGGCAGGAGTTAGCGCAGGGAGAAGCTTATTATCGCGGGCAAAAACCATTGCACTGCTCATTGCGGCTTCAATATCTGTAGAATCAGATAAAATATTCTTCACATATCCGCCAACCACTTTACCGCTTGGTAGCTCAATTTCCTTTATCAGTAAAAATGATATAATAATGGCCACACAGATGAGAAGTTGCATAAATACTTTATTTTCATAACTTCGACTTGCAGCCTCTTCGTGGGCGTGGGGCGATCTTCTGCGTCGCACCCTTTCTCTTTCACGTGCCATACTGTTCAGTCCTTTCAGATGCAATATTGGAATTAATATAGCATATGATGGGATAGGACAAAATATGACGCAGCATAGGGAATATGTCCCATAAATTCATCCTGCAACAAGAAGGCTCTTTTATAGACGTTGGTTACGTAGTCAAAGAAGGCATATCTGTGCCGCATATTCTACAAATCGTTTGCCAAGCTTCTTCTCTGCCAAGGCCTGTTTGTGCGGAAAAGGGGATGAGGTCATCCTCCTGCGTAAGCCCTAAAACCTCCGATATCATAGCAAGGTTTTCGATGACCTGAAGTTTTTTAAGTTTATCTATTTTTGTAGCGATAACCACTGCTTTTTGGTGCCTGTGTTTTATCCATCCCAGCATTTGAATATCATCCTGCGTTGGCTTATGGCGACTATCCACAATCAAAAAAGTGGCGGATAGGCTGTCTCTTTCCGCAAGATACTCATCAATCATTTTGCCCCATCGAAGTTTTTCGCTCTTGGAAACCTGTGCATATCCATATCCGGGCAAGTCTACAAAATACAATGCATCATCGATGGTATAATAATTGAGTAAGGTTGTTTTGCCAGGCTTTGAACTGGTTCTTGCCAACGCTTTGCGGTTTAATAGTTTATTGATAAAAGATGATTTGCCAACGTTTGATCGACCTGCAAATGCTATTTCTGGGTAGATAGCATCCGGATACTGATTTTTTCCTGCGGCGGAAAGAAGAAAAACTGCATTATGTAAATTCATTGATATATCCTCCATTACGAAATAAATACAGGATGAATAGCAATAGCACTGCGTTTTGCCGAAGCAGAGCATAGACTATTCATCCCATTTAATTAAAGTTCTTTGTGTTCCTGCACAGGTAAGTCTTGCATATGATTATCAATCACATGGCCGATTCCTGTTGGAATAGCAGACTTATGCGCAATGGTAAAGGGAGATGAATATTTCTTATTTGTCAGCGCAAATTCAAGCACTTTATCCATATTATCGCATAAAATAAATTCCATTTGTACCCGAATGTTCGCCGGGATTTCATCCAAATCCTTTTTGTTTTCCAAAGGAATAATCACCCGTCTTATACCGGAACGAAAGGCAGCCAAGGCCTTTTCCTTCAGGCCGCCAATGGGAAGAACTCTTCCGCGAAGCGTGATTTCGCCCGTCATGGCAACATCAGGACGAACTGCGTAGCCCGTTAAGGCAGATACAAGTGACGTGGCAATGGTAATGCCGGCAGAGGGCCCGTCCTTGGGCGTGGCACCCTCAGGCACATGAATATGAATATCCGCATTTTTATAAAAATCCTTATATATTTTGAGAGAATCTGCTTTTGAACGTATATAACTAATAGCAGCTCTGGCAGATTCCTTCATCACATCACCCAAATGACCGGTTAGTTCAATTTTGCCGGTGCCTTCCATCACATTGGCCTCAATCGACAGTGTATCACCACCAACACTGGTCCACGCAAGACCGGTAGCAACACCGGTAATGGGCTGCTCCTGCGCCTTGTCATACCGATACCGACGTGCACCTAAAAACTCCTCCAAAACAGTGGGAGAGAGCACCAATGAGGCTTTGCTTTTGGTAACAAGATATTTCGCGGTTTTTCTGCATATACTACTGATTTCACGCTCAAGATTTCGAACGCCGGCTTCTCTTGTATAGTAGTTTATAATATCACGTAGTACAGGCTCACTTATTTTTAATGCGGTTTTTGTTAGCCCATGATTATACATCTGCTTGGGGAGAAGATGTCTTCTTGCAATGTTGAGTTTTTCCTCCTCCGTATAGCTGGAAACTTCAATGATTTCCATTCTGTCTAGTAGGGGACGGGGGATAGGATCTAAGCTGTTTGCGGTGGTTACAAACAGTATTTTGGATAAATCAAATGGCAATTCAAGATAATGATCCCGAAAAGCATTGTTTTGTTCGCTATCTAAAACTTCTAACATTGCAGAAGCGGGATCCCCTCTAAAATCATGACTCATTTTATCAATTTCATCCAGCAAAACAAGTGCGTTATTGCTTTTTGCAAGCTTGAGAGCCGAAATAATTCTGCCCGGCATAGAACCGACATATGTGCGCCGATGCCCTCTGATTTCCGCTTCATCTCGCACGCCACCCAGTGACATTCGAACATAGTTGCGATTCAGCGCATGTGCCAAAGACCGAGCAATAGAGGTTTTTCCAACGCCAGGAGGCCCAACAAGGCACAATATAGGACTTTGCATTGCATTTGTCATTTTCCGAACAGCTAAATATTCTAAAATACGCTCTTTGACCTTCTCAAGGCCATAATGTTCTTTACTCAGAATATCCTCTGCTTTTTTAAGACTTCCCGATTCTTTGGTGGATACTGACCAAGGAAGGTCTAGCACCCAATCAACATAGGTGCGAATAACAGCCGCTTCTGCCATACCTGAAGGCATTTTGGAAAGCCTTTCAAGCTCCTTATCAAGCTTCTGAATGACTTCCTCGGATAAATTAGCAGCATCAATTTTTTTGCGATATGCTTCAATTTCAAGATCGATTTCATCTCTGTCGCCCAGTTCGTTTTGAATTACCTTGAGCTGTTCTCTTAAAAAATATTCCTTTTGATGCTCATCGATCTGGCTTTTGACTTTACTTTTGATGCTTCGCTCTAACTCTAGTATTTCTATTTCCTTATTGAGTACAAAAATAAGCCGTTCAAGCCGCATTTTTGTATCCAAGCATTCTAATATTGACTGCTTGTCCGCAACGTCTAACATCAGATTTGCGGCAATGACATCGGAGAGCTGACCGGGATCTTCAATACTAACGATAGATGCAATGGTTTCTGGAGGAAATTTATTATTGAGCTGGAAGTATTCATTAAATACTTCCTGTGAGCTTCTCATCAGTGCCTCCAGTTCAATATCATGCTCCGAAGTGGTTTCGGGCACATATTCACGAACTTCTCCTATGATGAATGGCTCTGTAGAAATAAAGCTTGCAAGACTTGCTCTGCTGATGCCTTCTACCAAAACTCGAATATTATCTCCCGGCAGCTTCAGTAGCTGCTTGACTTTTGCAATGGTGCCTATATTGTACAAATCCTCATAAGATGGATTTTCCACATAATCATCCATCTGTGCGGCCAAAAAAATAAGCTGATTGGAAACCATCGCTTCCTCCAAAGCCTTGACAGAACGTGGACGACCCACATCAAAATGCAGAATCATATATGGAAAGACAACTAACCCTTTCAGCGGAATAAGGGGCAATGAATGTTTTTTAGTAAAATTTTTATGCATAAAGACCATCCTTAATATAATTTAATATATTATACACTACAAAAGAAAAATATTCAAGCATGATATATTATATATTTGAAGAAAGCGCACTTAAAATGCCTTGCGACACGGCATCCTTTTCCTGCGAGACAAAGAGGATTGCACAGAGCTCCTCCAAGGATTGTATCGGGATAACTTCAATGGAAAACGCTTTAAAAAGCTCCTGCCAATTATCTTGCGGAATAATAACTCGATTAGCGCCAGCATTTTTTGCGGCTTCTACCTTATCAATAATGCCACCCACAGGTTTTATTCGCCCTGATATGGATAACTCTCCAGTGAATGCTGTCTTGGCATCTACCGAGGTGTGAAAAGCGGCAGAATATATAGCGACAAACATAGCAAGACCTGCCGAGGGGCCGTCTACCGGCATGCCGGATGGAATATTGATGACAATATTTTGATGGAACCTATCAAATCCAAAGGTTTTTTCTAGAAGCAAAGTAGCAATTTCAGCGGAAATTTTGGGAGTGGCTTTCCGATATAGTTGCCTGGCTCCCGCTTCAAATCTTTCTTCTTCGATCATGCCCGATAGCGAAAGCTGACCGGTGCCGGGATAAACATAAGCCTCCACATCAATGATATGACCGATAGAGCCGGATACAGCAAGTCCCGTAGCGATGCCGATTCGTGAAATGTTTGGCAGTTTTTGAGTAGGGGAGGGAGCATATTTCCCAAATGCGATGACCCATTGCACATCGCATATGGATATTATTTTTCGACCCTCCGATTGAGTAAGACTTGCAGCAGTTTGTAAAATATTTATTGCATCTCTGCCACTACTGCTATACGTAGAAATGAGTTGCTGTACGCCATTTTCAATTTCCAAATTCGTTTTCACAGCTGCATTTTGCACAATATAGGAAATTTCATGTTTAGACAAGGTTTTGAAATAAATTTCCACACAACGAGAACGAATTGCAGGAGGTATTTCCTCAGGACGCCTGGTGGTAGCACCAATCAGACGAAAATCAGCCGGCATCCCTTCGCTGAATACTTGATGAATGTACGGAGGAATATTGGGGTTTCCAGCAGAATAATAGGAGCTTTCAAAATACACCTTTCGATCTTCTAAAACCTTGAGTAATTTGTTCATTTGCATTGGGTGGAGCTCGCCGATTTCATCAATAAATAAAACGCCTCCATGCGCTTTGGTTACTGCGCCAGGCTTAGGCTGAGGCACACCTGCCAAGCCATAAACACCGGCTCCTTGATATATGGGGTCATGAACAGAACCAATTAAAGGGTCTGCAATATTGCGTTCATCATAACGCATGATGGTGGCGTCGGTTTCGATAAATTTAGCCTGTGCGCCAAATGGCGAAGTGGGATTTTTCTTTGCTTCTTCAAGTATCAATCTTGCTGCTGCTGTTTTACCAATACCTGGAGGTCCGTATATGATAATATGTTGTGGATTAGGACCACACATTGCAGCCCTTAAGGCACGAAGTCCTTGCTCTTGACCAATTATTTCATCAAAGCTTGCAGGCCTTGTTTTTTCGGTAAGTGGCTGCGTAAGTTTGATACTCCTTAGTTGGCAGAGCTTTTGCACTTCTTTTTCACTGAGTCCTCTCAGTGCATCCTTATTCACGCGCTTATCCTTTTGCATCGTGTAAAAGGATAAGATAACAATAAGCGTAAAGACAAGTTGGCATATGGAAATGAAAATATTCAGCATCATTTACCCTCCTAATTTCCCATATAGTATCTGCATACAAAAAGGATTTATCCTTAAAATATTACAGGGAAGAGAGAGTTTTGAAAAAAGCTACATAAAAGTAACTCTATTTCCAAAGGAAGGTATTGACAAGTGCATTGATTTGATTTATAATAAAGTTATACAAAATAAAAATTTTGTATAACAGTGGGGAGGGTTTTTGCACATGAATGAATATACAGATGCACCGGTCATCCTGAAGGACTTTTTATCCTATCATGAGGTTATCGCAGGAAAATCTCCCATAACCGTTTTGGAATACTATTATGATTTACGTACTTTTTTTCGATTTCTAAAGCTGCGCACGTATCCGTCGCTAAAAAATGCAGATTTTCATGAAATTGATATTTCTGATGTGGATATGCATTTAATAGAAACGGTGAACTTAAGCGTTTTGTACGAATACCTTTCTTTTGTAAATAAAAAAAGAAACAATGATTCTTCAACACGTGCCAGAAAAGTTGCAAGCCTTCGCTCTTTTTTCAAATACTTAACAAGCAAAGCAGGTTTGCTTAAGGATAATCCTGCAAAAGAGCTTGATTCACCAAAACTAAAGCGTTCCATGCCAAAATACTTATCACTGGATGAAGCCAAACGACTGCTTGGTGCTGTACATGGCAGAGACAGCGTACGAGACCTATGCATCATTACACTCTTTTTAAATTGCGGAATGCGTTTGTCTGAGCTTGCAAATATAAATATCAAAGATATGAAAGAGGATACAATAACAATTATTGGTAAAGGCAACAAGGAACGCACCATTTACTTAAACAGTGCATGTATGGCTTCCATTGCAAACTATCTTCGGGTTCGTCCGAGCGATGGGCTTTGTGATAAAGATAGAGATGCCCTTTTTGTGAGTAATCAGCATAGAAGAATGAGCATCAAAACCATTCAGCATTTGGTTAAAAAATATTTGAATTTGGCGGGGCTTGATACCACCAAATATTCTACCCATAAGCTTCGCCATACAGCCGCAACACTATTATATCGCTATGGCGAGGTAGATATCCGCATATTGCAAGAAATTTTGGGCCATAAGAATATGTCAACAACCGAAATATATACACATCTGGATAATCAACAGCTTCGGCAAGCAGTACAGAAGCATCCATTATCGGAAAATAACACAAAGAAAGGGATAGAGTCATGACTCTGTCCCTTTACATTATTCCAAAGAAGTAGTTTTTTCGATAGGCCTTTCACTTGAAAAAAACCTTTTTAATGCCAAAAACACAAAATTTGCAGCAATAAATCCTCCGCCAAATGTGGAAATCATAATTACAGATGGCACCATCATTTCAAAATTATTTTTTAGTAAAAAGAGCGAGCAAATTGAACCGCAAAAAAAGCTAATAAAAGTACCTATTTGTGCTATCGTTTGATAACCCGGAAGAAACACTCTATTCTCCCCTATCGATTTCAATACAAGCAATGAAATGCCATAAATCATCACAAAAACCAGTAAAATACTACCAAACGCATCGCTTGATGGTAGGAAGGTGCGATACAGCATAAATGCAGCATAATACAAAAAGAATACCGAACAGATGACCATAGCGGATTTTAAGAAGATGGATATAAGCTTCTTGCTATCCATATTAATTATACGAGTGCAAAGGTGATTTCGCCCATGGCGGCAATTTTACCGTCAACTGTGGCTTTTACCTTTGCTTTTCC
>CAZQDP010000005.1:0-64600 GCA_964592375.1 uncultured Eubacteriales bacterium
CCTCTGGGATAACAACGGAGCAAGTGGTAACGGCAAGCACGGTGGATTATCCGGCTCTCGTACTGTTCGATTGGAGCTCCTTTAATCCCACATTAACACCATCACCGGCACCGTCAGCAACGCCGGCACCAACGAATACACCTGTGCCAACGAACACGCCAGCACCAACTAATACGCCGGCACCAACGTCAGCACCAACGAACACACCTGTGCCAACGAACACACCGGTGCCGACGAACACACCGGTACCAACGAATACGCCGTCACCAACATCGCAACCAACAAATTCGCCGCAACCAACGAGTTCGCCGCAACCGACCGCCGTGCCAACAGTTTCGCCTGTGCCAACGGCAGCACCGGCGCCCACACCAAAAGGCATATTCTTTAATGACAATTTTGAAAGGTATACCTTAGGCAATGTACAGGCGCCATGGTCAAATGGTTCTTCGACGCTTAGCATTGGTGATATTGCCATTATAGATGATCCGTCAAGTAGCGGAAGAGCGAAGGTTTTAAAAGTAGAACACAAAGGTTCGCCGGCTGCTGCGCAAGCAGTTGCAGCACTTGCGGCAGGTTCTTTCCCGGAGCAGAAAGCTAGATACACATTGCGTTATGATGTCTATCTGCCAACAGCTGCAACCACAGCTGCAAATGTAATGAATTTCAGTAAAGAAGTAGGCTTCCCATATGGTGTTGGCATAGGAACATCTACAGGTGCAACCACTGCCATTGTAGCAAACGGCGGAACAGATTTAACAAAGCCGGGCTCCAAGGGTGCATGGATCACTGTTGAGTGCCAAGTGGATGTACCAAATCAGCTGTATAGATATAAGGTAGACAACTCAACCTTCTCAGGCTGGACTGGATTTAGACCAGGTTCAACACCGCATGTAACGATGAAAAGTCTAACCATCGGTTCAAGCAATGCAGTGACTGCCGGTTTATTCTATGTTGATAACATCATGATGTTTAATACGGATGTAAATAATCCATCTGTTAAGACCGTAAAATTCTTTAATAAAGCCGGTTCTGAATTGACTGATCTCACTGCAATGGATACGGAAATTGGCAAAATAGAAGTTCAATTCGATGGTGTGCTTCCAATTAATAGTGCCACATTAACGGATACATCGGTTGTTCTGAAAAACACGAAATCCAATACCAATGTTCCAACATCACGCCAGTTTGACAGTGCAAGCAATTTGCTTACAATTACGCCTACCGCAGCCTTGGATTATGATGCAAGCCATACACTTACATTGCTTGGTGCAAGCGTAGCGGATACGAACGGGACGATCATTGGTCAGGATTACGTGAAGAGTTTCAAAACGTTTGCAAGAAAGGTTACAGCAATTGCTTCCATAACCGGCGAATTGAAAGACGGAGCCACCATTACGCCATTTGTAACGGTTAGAGAAGCTGTACCTAATGCTTCTATTCTTGTAGCATTATACGATACCGATAATCGACTATTAGCAATTAGAATTATCAAAGATGTGAACCTAAGTGTAGGAACAACGCAGCTTAGTGCAATCCTAATGCCAGCATCTGGCACGGCGGTTCGTGCCGTGGTACTTGTAACAGACAGTGAGCTGGTACCTGTAGCAGAGCCGACAGTACCTGCGCCTGCGGTTTAAGCTGAAAATGACCTATGGGGGCAGAGCATCTGCCCCCCGGCATGGTCAAAGCAATAGAATAAAACCATACAAAAAAATAGAAAAGGTAGTGATATGGAGTGAGGATAACAATGAAAATGAAACTTGTTTGCCTTATAACCGCATTTATTCTTCTCTTTTCAGTGGTACCGGCAAGTGCTGCGCGCTTATTCTACGATGTACCTGAAGGAGATTCGTTATACTATGCGGTCAATGAGCTAAGTGCTCTTGGCATCATCTCAGGAGATGCTCAGTCTGAGCTTAAACCAAACGAACCCATTACCAAGGGACAAATTGCACAGCTTTTGGAAAGCTATTTGGGCCTTGCGCAAAGTGAATCACTGGTCACCGGCTTTGAGGATGTACCATCCTCCCATGCGGCATATCATGCAATTGGTGCGCTTGCGGGAGCGGGCTTTATCTCAGCTGATAAAGACGGAAAAATGAATCCAGACAGTAACCTAACCCTTGAACAGACCTTGGAAATATTCCTTGGCGTGATGGGTTACCTTCCAATCGCGCAGCAGAAGAAGAGCAACGTGGTTGTGGCTTCTGATATTGGGCTGATGAAAAATGTAAAAATGGCTTCTGGTATGGTTCTCAAAAGAGATGTACTGGCAATGCTGTATAACTCGCTGGACATCAATGTACTGGTTCAAAGCAGTATATCTAGCACTGGTCAGTTTACCTTAAAGGAAGATAAACCGATTCTTGAAAAATATAGAGACATTTATTCGGAAACTGGGATTGTTGAAGCGAACAGCGTAACAAATCTATACACCGCCATAGGCTGTGCCGATGGATATGTTGAAATTGGTAGCGTGCTATACAATGTAGCGGAAAGTAAAGCGGATCGCTTCATCGGTCAAAAGGTAAAGCTCTATTATAAAGAGAGCATCAAAGATAATGAAAAAGTTGCCGTGGCAGCCGTTGTAAGAGAAGATAAGAACAAAACCTTAAGAATAGAACAAGACGATATAGCAGATATCAACTTTACAACCAATAAGGCAGAATATAACGATTATAATGCAAAAGCGCAGACGGTATCTATTTCACAGTCCAAATATATTCTATACAATGGTGTAGCGTATCAAGACTGGACCTTTGATGCGGATACCTTTAAAGGATATGTCGAGTTCATTGATAACAATCGGGATGATGTATATGATATTATCTCTGTTTGGGAATACTTCAATGTAAAAGTTGCATCTATGGACTTAGAGGATAAGAGCATATACGGTAGATATTATAAGAATAATAATGGGGTTTATGTTTATACCTCCGATAAATTTACGCTTGAAGCCGGCATTGGAAGCAAACAAACCATTATGAATAACGGTACCCAGGTAGATTTTTCTGCCATCAAGCCGGGCATGATGGTAAGCATTTTTGCAAGCCGAGAAGCTGTGCAGGGTGAGGGCAGTAAAAATAGTGTTATTTATCTCTCAACCACCGTGGTAAAGGGTGAAATTGAGGAACATGGCGATGAAGAGATTGTTGTAGAAGGCGAAACCCTTCAATTAGACGATGCCTTTGTTGCGCAGGGCACAAATTTTAACACCTTAACCCTTGGCTCCATTCGCACCTTATATTTGGATGCATTTGGGTATGTCACCGATGTGGAGCTGGAAAACACGACTTCTCCAACAGGGATAAACTATGGGCTGATTACAGATTATGGAATCGGCACAGGCATGGATGCCAAGCTGGCGCTGAAAATTTTTGGCCAAGACGGCAAAATGCTGATCGCAGACGTGGCGGATAAGGTAGAACTCAACGGCGAGATGACGAAATTGGAAACACCCACATCAAAAATGGATGCAAGTAATCCAATTATAAGCATCATCATTGCTGCTGGCAACAATCAGCTAGTGGTTCGCTATCGTGTTAATGCAGATGGGGAAATTAACTTTATCGATACACCATCATCTGCTACATTAGCTCTCGATGAGAAAGATCCGGATGCTCTTGTAGAAAATGCAGCATGGAGGGGAAATGCTTATGTAAGAAATGGTATGCTTGTAATAGGAAATGCTATTGCAGGAACATTGTTTATTGACGATAAGCAATCAGTGGTATTTATGAAGGCCGGGTTTACAGATCTTGAAGATTACGACTATGCAGTTGTAAAATCAAGTAAGTTTATTCAGTATTCCACTTATAATGTCACTGCATATAATATGAATGAATTTGGAGTTCCAAAGGTTGTTTTTGCAACCGATTCACAAATGAATCAAATTAGTACAACCACGTTTGGCAGCTTTAGCTATAACACTGCACAAGGAGGGTATACGGGTTTCCGTTTAGAATCTGTTTTAACAGGCCAAATTACAGCAAAAAGCCAAGGCATAAATAATGAAGGCGATGCTGTTATAAAGCTGACCATTGGTGGAAAAGCGTATTCTTGCACAACGACCCTACAATATCAACTGCAAAGAGACACCATAGTGCAGGCTACAACACCAGCTACTCCTCTACCGGCAGCGGCAGATACTCTTTCGGTAGGTGACCATGTTCGCTTTAAGCTCAATAATCGAGGTGAAATCTATGCGCTGTATCCGGACGTTAAAATGATAACGAGTAACAGCGGAATAGAAAACGCAATTTTAACTTCTGTTAATGCAACTACGAATACTTATTATATGTACAATAACTTAGGAGATACCAATTGGTATTCCGGCAACTATGCAGATTTCTGCTATGGCTTTGTATATTCTAAGGATCCGGTGAGCAATAGAATTTCAGTTGCTTCATCGACCAGTGCAACCGATGTTGTGGCATTTAACAATCCGAATGACTGTATGAGCTTTGGCAATCTGGAGGCGGCACCCAAGCGTGCACTCAACACCTCAGCGGCAACCAAGGTGAGCATTTACGACGGAGTTTCAAAAAAGGTGAAAAAAGGCACAATGGCAGACCTGAAGGATTATAAAAACTGCGGGGAAGCATCCTTGATATTTGTTAAGTTTAAAGATACTGTGGTACAAGAAATATTTGTATATCAGCTTGACAGGTAAGTGCGGATAACGAAATAAGAATAAGTGGCGGCTGCCATGCGGCCGCCTGCAGATGGAGGTAATAGATTTGAAAAAGTTTAATCGTGCAATTCAAATGCTCGCCCTTTGCCTGAGTATAGCCGTTCTGGTTTCCTGCTTAAGCGTTGTAGCCTTTGCAACAGCAGGAATTTCAGCGGAGGTTGTATACTTGGAGGGTGAGGGCAACGAATATTTCACCATATCAGGCTCGGCACCTGTCAATTCTCAAGCAGTTGTTACCGTGTATGGCGTGCCAAGCACAGTCACAACACCTGCCGGCATTACGGAGAGCAACATTATGTTATTTGCCACAGGGCTGACAAGTACCACCGGTACATTTTCCATTAATGCATATCAGATGGGCGGCATAGCTAGCGGGAACTATAACATTTTTGTTATGGTTGAGGGAGTCGGAAATACAATGGTTCCTTTTGCGTACTTTTCTGTAGATGGACGTGACGCGGTGAAAGAGGATTTCAACGATAACGCGAATATAGAAACCGCGATTGTAGCATGGATTGACAAGCTGGGCGTGCCATTACTCGGGTATGATAGTTCAAATTCCGACTTTGTGGCCGATGTATTTGCTTCTTTGATCCCGAAGAACGCGCAAGACCAGCCAGTACAATTTACAGATGTTCAGGCAATCAAGGACATTGCACAAAAAGCATTAATCCTCAATGCAATAAAAAATGCACTTACAGATCAAGCAGCGCTTGATTTAATTCAGGAGCATGCAACAACACTGGGTATGAATGTGAGCAAGCTGGGTAGCAACAATCTATACAATTTAATTTCAGCACAAGCGTTTAAAATCGCTGACTTTACAGATTTAGAAGCGAACTCAATATATCTTGCGGCATGGGATACAGCATTAATCCTTGCAGAAGTCAATCTACTGACCGACGCTCGAACCATTCAAGAGAGAATGCTTGTAACATATAAGACAACTTTCATGCTAAGCACCGCATCAGGATATTCAGATTACGCAGAAATGACAGAATTAAAGCGGGCTTTGGTATTTGGGGATATCAAAGATGATTTTGTGAGTGGAAAATATTATTATACTGTTCAGCAAGCAAGAAATGCATTTACAAAGTATGTCGGTGAAGTAAAAAGCACTATACCTCCTAAGCGCACCGGTGGTGGTGACGGTGGTACAGTTGCAACCATTGGCATAGCACCTATGCCAACCGCTGCACCAATTGCCTTTACTGATCTTGCAAGCGTTCAGTGGGCTACCGCTTCCGTCAATACACTTGTAGGCGCTGGAGTTGTCAAAGGTTATGAGGATAACACATTCCGTCCTCAAAATGCCGTAACAAGAGCAGAATTTTCTAAAATGCTGGTTATGGTATTAAAGCTTGATTTGCAGGCAGCCAAAGGCACCTTTGCAGATGCAGGCACTAGCGAATGGTTTACACCTTATGTGGAAGCTCTTGCGGCGGCAGGTGTTGCAAAGGGATTGGGCGATGGCAACTTTGGCGTAGATATGCCAATAAGCCGTCAGGATGCTGCTACGATGATTAATCGTGCAGTTGAAAAATATGGCATTAAGCTTACTGCAGGCACACCCAAAACGTTTGCAGATAGTGCAACCATTGCTGATTATGCAAAGGATTCCGTCAATGCGCTGAGCGCAGCCGGTATTATTAACGGCACAGACGGTAATTTCCTCCCCACTAACAATATTACAAGAGCAGAATCTGCAAAGATTTTAGCAGACATATACAACGCAAAATAAGAAATAAAAAGCAAACATGCAAAAAGGCGGCTGGAAACAGCCGTCTTTTTGAGATTTTAGATATTAGATGTAAAATGTTAGAGTAGAGAGTGGAGAAGACGGATAGGTGAAATAAAACGCAAAGTCGTAATATTTGGTAGCCAGCTCAGCCTTATCCCCTTGCTAAATGGAGTTATCACCGCAGTAACAGAAGGATATTGACTGATTTATTATGTAGAATATGCGACACAAGCGTTAATTCACCGATTATTAATATCACGTTTGCGATATGGGTATCATCCATTGAAACATTGCTATTGCTTATGTGGCAAAGAAATATGCTGAAAGATGGAGCTATTGTAAAATAGTTGGTTATCCATCACATAGATTGCTACATAGGGGGTTTAAGAGATATTTCGCGCATATTGCTTGCTACAAAAGATGAACAAGGAATAATTCAGCATATCAAAGTTTTCTCCTCAGGGAAGAGGAGATACAAGTTTATTTAAGATCAGTATAATTTCAATTATTTATAACTCAATCTTATGCATTCTGCCTGCTTTTTGGCTTCGGCAAATTGATGCTCTGCACGAACACTTGAGGCAGTGCAGCTGTAACTTCAACAGTTCAAATAGCTTTATGGTCATGGTATTTTAGAACCACGATTGTGAGGCACTTTGGTTTCATCTTCTTGATTTTCGAAAAATTCTATTGCGTACAGGGCGACGCGAAGGTAGTTGCCTTTTCATCAATTTTCTTTTTGCGAGAGATTTATTTGGTACAAGTACTTCTGATTGAACCTGAGCAGCGCTATTTGGAAGACCAAAGCGACTGTGCATATCATCATGTTGTGAAGAAGCAACAAAAAGATGCGCACGCACAGCTTGTTCATATGGAATGATAAAAACACTGCCAACACAGGTGATGATGCCAAGGAGTATCCAGTGTAAAAACGACAGGTCTAGCAGAAATATATCCGCTTTATATCCTTTTGTCATTTTACGGCTAAGACATAGCACTTCCTTATATCCCAAGTGAGGATTTTGGGCAAGGATATATGGTACGAACCGATATGAATATGCCTTGACAATACCAGGAACGATAAACAGTAAGGACCACAGCCATATAAAGAGTCCACGCAGGAACATTACTTTTACGATATTTTTATATTGCCCTTCAAAAAAAGCACTGCCAAGCTGTGAGATAGCGCTATCCGACTTTGCAAGACCCAAAAAGTACCTGGCACTGCCGATTTCGATGGAAAATCCAATAAAAATGCGATAGAAGGCATAAATCAGAATAGCACCAAGAATGAGAAGACCGATAGCAGTGATATATGCTGACGGCTCCCTGAACTGCCCCTGCAAATGTAAAAGCCCTTTATATGGATCCCAATCTACATAAAAATTTGAAAACCCAAACAAGGTAGAGCCACCGGCGAATAAAAGCAAAAGACCGACAACCATGCTTTTTAAATAATTGCCCCTTAGCGATACTTGTGCAGCCTTTTTTAGTTTTTGTCGTGTCCACATGAGCGACCATTCCTCTCTTTATAAGTGCATAGGTATATTCTACACAATTTAGCAAACAAAATCAATCATTTTTATGGCAAAGATACAAAGTTTTCTGAATAGCATACTTTGTAGCATGCGTCACATTGACGAGAGCTTAAAAATATGGTACAATACAACATATACAAAATGTTTACTAAAACAACATGATATTTTGAGAAAATGTCATAAAATACGTGATAATTTCACACATAATCGGAAGGATGAAATGGAATGAAAAATTGTGTAATCGGTCAATCGGGAGGACCGACAGCAGTCATCAATGCCAGTTTGTGCGGAGCGGTTTGCGCCGCCATGCAGGCTGAGGATATTGGGCATGTATATGGCATGGTCAACGGTATGCAGGGCTTGATGAGTGAGAAGTTTGTGAATTTTGATGAGATTATCAAAAATGAGAAGGATGTAAATCTACTTTGCAATACGCCGGCGGCATTTTTAGGTTCCTGTCGATTTAAGTTGCCAGCGGTAGAGGATAAGCCGGCGTTTTTTCAGGAAGCGTTTGCAATACTAGAAAAGCACAATATCGGATACTTTTTTTATATCGGTGGCAACGATTCCATGGATACCATTAAAAAAATGGATCAATATGCCAAGCGTGTCGGTAGCGAAATAAAGTTTATGGGAATACCGAAGACTGTAGATAACGACCTGCCCGTAACCGACCACACACCCGGATTTGGCTCTGCGGCGCGTTACATTGCCGCAAGTCTTCGTGAGATTGGGCTTGACAGCGATGTGTATGATGTTCATTCGGTAACCATTGTGGAGATGATGGGGCGCAATGCTGGTTGGCTTACCGCCGCCGCCGCACTTGCTAGATGTGGCAAGGGAACCGCTCCGCACCTGATTTATCTTCCGGAAGTGCCTTTTAGCGACGAGCAGTTTATAGAGGATATTCGCAGTTTGCAGGGGATAGGAAACGTGGTAGTAGCTGTTTCTGAGGGAATTCGATATGCAGATGGTACATATGTATGCGAAAGTGCATGCAGTGGAATGAAGGATGTATTTGGTCATCAATATTTAAGCGGAACCGCAAAGGTACTTGAAAACAAGGTAAGAACATTATTAGGATATAAGGCGCGGGGGATTGAGATCAATGTTACTCAGCGTTGCGCTGCACATTTTGCATCCCAAACGGATATAGATGAAGCCTTTGCTGTGGGTGCAAAGGCTGTGGAAATCGCCTGCATGGGGATTAGCGGGCATTTTGTATACTTCAAACGAATCAGCAATTCTCCCTACGAGATTGCAATGGAGCATTGCCCCATTGAGCTCGTTGCCAATGTAGAGAAAAAGGTGCCAAGAGAGTGGATCAATGCAAAAGGCAATGATGTCACCATTGAAATGATAAACTATTTAAAACCGCTGATTATGGGTCAACCGAGCCTTACACTTGAGGATGGGCTGCCAGTGTACATGCGGCTGAATAAACATCTGTAAAAGGTGCGTTATGCTTGCGGCAGGCATTTTGTACGTCCTCGTATTCGGGGGCGTACTTTTTATGGTCATCATGCAGGGATACCTTCACGCGGATGTCACCGTAAGCGGTGGATACCACAATACTGCTACGGGGCAATACGCGGCGGGTGGCGATGTATTTTCGAAGCCCAATGGTAGAGGTATGGCGCAATATAATATCCTCCAGTGGTGATGGGTCACCGGATGCAATGACACCAAGAATAATACCCGGACGGTTTTTCTTCATATAAATAGGGATAGTATATACATCCAGTGCGCCTTGCTCAAAAAGCAGCTGACAGGCAAGACCAATGGCCTCTCCTGTGCTATCGTCTATATTGGCCTCAATTACGTTCACACAGTCCTTTAAGGCGGACTGTTCATCGATAAGCAATGCGCGAAGAACATTGGCACGAACAAAATCCTTCCCTCCTGCGCCATAGCCGATGCCACAAACGATGCCGCCTGGAAAATCAAAGCTACTGCAGATTGCTGCTACAATACCGGCCCCGGTGGGCGTAATCATCTCGCCTTCTTCCGGAGTCATTACAATGGGAATTTGCGCACTTCGCAAGATTTCCAGCGTGGCAGGAACCGGAACGGGGATAACGCCATGCCGACTTTGAACAGTTCCATGACCCTCGCACAAGGGGGAGGCGATGATGCGAGATGGCGAAATCTCATCAAGCAGAATAGAAACGCCCACAATATCGACAATGGAATCAATACAACCCACTTCATGAAAGCATACATCCTTGGGGAGGCAACCGTGAATTTTCCCCTCTGCCTCTGCAATGATCGTAAAAATTTGAGTTGCTGTGCTTTTGATATTTTGGGGGAGCATGCTATTTTCAATGAGGGAGACAATCTCTGCAAAGCTCCTGCCGTGATGGTGATGGGCAAGGCCTGTCTGATGCACATGGGTATGGGTGGCTGTAATGCCATTTTTTACGACCTTCTTCTGCACAATTTCAAATTCACTGTCTAAACCCAAAAGGGAAAGGCCGTTCTTGAGCTTTTCAAATCCATTACAAAGCTCACAAAGTGCAGACAAAGTCATGTCCCCACTAATTCCGGAGCTGCAATCCAAATATAATGTTTTCATCGTGTGTCCTTTCCTGCCGGGAGCATTGCCATTTCCATAGACTAACTCTTGTTGATTACCGCAGCACTGTATCCGGCACCAAAGCCATTGTCTATATTCACCACACTAACCCCGGCGGCGCAGGAATTGAGCATACATAATAAAGCGGAAATCCCGCCAAAGCTGGCGCCATAACCGACACTGGTGGGTACTGCAATAACAGGACGTGACACCAAACCGGCCACAACACTTGCAAGGGCTCCCTCCATGCCTGCAACAGCAATAATGACATTGGCGGACAAAATAGGCTCAAGGTTTCCCATCAGGCGGTGTATACCGGCCACGCCGACGTCATAGATGCGTGTTACCGTATTGCCCAACAGCTCTGCGGTTACAGCGGCTTCTTCGGCCACCGGAATGTCCGCAGTACCACCGGTTAAGACAGCGATTGTGCCTTTGCCACATGGCGTGATATTTTTTGCTATTGAAAAAATGCGGGCATCCTCATAGTATACCGCATCGGGATACACCTTGTGCAAACCTGAAAACACGTCCCCATCGGCCCTGGTGCCAAAAATATTTTCACTACCGCTTTGCTGCATCCGCGCCACAATATCAATAATATGCGATAATTTCTTGCCGGGGCAAAAGATTACCTCTGCAAAGCCGGTACGAATACTGCGGTGATTGTCCACCTTTGCAAAGCCGATATCGTCATATGGAAGGGTTTTCAGTGCCTCAAAGGCAGTTGCAATATCGGTACTTCCGGATTTCACGCGCGCTAATAAGTCTTTGATAGCCGCCTCATTCATTGTCAACACATCCCTTATGATGCCCCGGCGCAGGGCTTTGCTTCTTTATTAATACCTTGTTCATATTGCCGGACTGAAATGGCTCTAAATCAAGTGAAATATATCGGTATCCTACTTTTTTGAGTTGTGATACTACCTTTTCGCGCATAGAAAACAGCTTCTCCATTTGAGTGCTGGCGATTTCTATCTTCGCCAGATCATCGTAGTGTCGAACCCGAAAAGCAATAAACCCTAAATCGGAAAGAATATTTTCGGCGTGTTCAATGCGAGACAGTGCATCTTGCGTGATAGCGGTATAATAAGGTATGCGAGAAGCAAGGCAAGCCGCACTGGCACGATCGTAGCCGCTCATGCCAAGCCTTTTAGAGTATCGGCGCACATCTGCTTTAGAAAAATCGGCTTCCACCAAAGGGCTTAGTATACCGAGCTCGCTCAGTGCCAAAGCTCCGGGGCGATGGTCCTGCAAATCATCTGTATTAGAGCCGTCTACCACGGTCAAAATGCCTTGCGCCAAAGCGAAATCTTTCATTTGCGTCATAATGGACTGCTTGCAAAAATAACACCGATCGGGCGCGTTTTGCACAAAGCCAGGGATAGCATACTCATTGGCCGCAAAAATATAATGGGGAATATGAAGAGCCTCTGCAAACTGCATAGCAGTATTCATCTCCCGTAGTGGCACCATGCTACCGCTGGCAGTGGCGGCGATGACCTTTTGCATGCCAATGCTTGCGGCTACCCATAAAAGAAACGAGCTGTCAACCCCACCGGAGAAGGCAACACAAATGCTTTGATGCTTCTGAAGAATGGCCGCAAGTGCTTTTAGCTTTCCCATACATCAAAACTCACAGTTACTAACCGTGCGTGGAAAAGACTGAACATCTCGAATATTTGAAATTCCAGTAAGATACATAATCAGCCGCTCAAAGCCAAGGCCAAAGCCGGCATGCTTTGTGCTACCATACCTTCGGGTGTCAAGATACCAAGAATAATCATTCGGTGAAAGGCCAAGCTCCTCCAGGCGGGAAGTTAAAAGGTCAAGGCGTTCTTCTCTTTGACTGCCACCGATAATCTCGCCGATGCCCGGTACCAGGCAGTCCATTGCAGCCACGGTTTTGCCATCCTCATTTTGGCGCATATAAAATGCTTTGATTTCCTTGGGATAATCAGTTACAAATACAGGCTTTTTAAATACCTGCTCTGTTAAATACCGCTCGTGCTCTGTTTGCAAATCGCATCCCCAGCTGATGGGATACTCAAAGGCAACATCTGCATTTTGAAGAATTTCAATGGCTTTTGTATACGTTACATGTCCAAAATCGGAAGACACTACATGCTGGAGCCTGTCTAGCAATCCTTTGTCAATAAACTGGCTGAAAAATTCCATTTCCTCGGGTGCATGTTGCAGGCAATAGGAAATAATATATTTCAGCATATTTTCTGCAAGTTGCATGTCATCGAAAAGATCGGCAAAAGCAATTTCCGGCTCTATCATCCAAAACTCTGCGGCATGACGAGCGGTATTTGAGTTTTCTGCACGGAAGGTAGGACCAAAGGTATAAACCTTGCCAAAGGCCATGCAATGAGTTTCCACATTTAGCTGTCCGCTGACGGTAAGATTTGCCCCCTTACCGAAAAAGTCCTTCGAAAAATCCACACTGCCATCTTCGGCATGTGGTGGATTTTCGCACGGCAGGGTGGTGACACGAAACATTTCGCCGGCACCCTCGCAGTCGTTTGCGGTAATGATTGGGGTATGCACATACACAAAGCCTTGCTCATTGAAAAATTGATGAATGGCAAAGGCTGCCAGAGAACGTATGCGAAGCACTGCCGAAAATGTATTGGTGCGTGGTCGCAGATGAGCAATGGAACGCAAAAATTCCATCGAGTGGCGTTTTTTCTGCAAGGGATAATCAGGGCCGGAAATGCCTTGCACCTCCACATGGGATGCCTTGATTTCAAAAGGCTGATTGGCATCGGGTGTGAGTGCCAAAACGCCCTGCACAATAACAGAGGAACCAACACCAAGCTTTGCTATCTCATCAAAGTTTGAAAGAAATTCTTTTTCAAATACCACTTGTACACTTTTAAAAAAGCTCCCATCGTTTAGCTCCATAAATCCAAAGGATTTCGAATCTCGCACCGTGCGCACCCAGCCGGCTACAGTGATACTTTTATCCGCATACTCAGCGGTGCTTCTGTATAATTGTTTTACATCAATTTTAAACAATTTAAAACATTCCTTTCCATCATAAATAAGATGTAAATAAAGTATTTATATTTTAAGGTATATTATAACACACTTTATAAAATTTTCAACAAAAATTTTCAAAAAATAGGAACAGGCAATGCAAATACTCTCCCTGTGCGACCAAATATGACAATATGCAAAGAAAACGGGAAGTAATGTGACCAAATGCATATTTACTTTTCACAAAAAATAATGTATAATAATCATACACTTTACTAAAGGGAGGACAATACATATGATAACTTCAAAAAGACTTTTTTCGCTCTTGATGGTTGTATTTATTTTAACCGCAAGCATGGCAGTCGTTACCGCGGAAACAAAATACATCGTAAATGAAGACTTCAACTCACTTTCGGGAAGCACCAAGCTACCCGGATTTTCCATGTTGGAGTTCGATAGCGGCAATGGCTCAGTCGAATCATTTACAAAAGCAGACGGAAATAAGGGCATCACCCTTACCGACAAAGATGCTTCAAAAATGGTGGGCTTTTCTAAATCATTTAGTGCAGTAGCCACCACCATGACTTTTGAAATGGAAGTTAAAATGAGTGCATACTCAGCGGCACCCGCCGTTGTATGTGTATCGGACGGCAGAGCATGGCCTCCTGCGGCGCAGATACTCATTGCGGCAGATTCCGTCAAAGCGTTTGATGCGAATGAAACCAAAAGCACAACTACACCAAAGGGATTTTTCAAACTGATGGTTTATTTGGATGCAAGTGCAGGTACATATGACGTATACGTTGGCGAAACCAAGATGAGCGGCCTCAAATTCCGCAGTGATGCCAAGAAAATGAGTAGAATTGATGTAACCGGCGGACTTGGCAAAGCACCTACAATCATTTCGATTGATAACTATAAGGTATATGAAGGCACCCCTGAGGTACAAGGCACAGTAACCGAAGGTGGGCAGACGGATACCCCTGCCACTCCCGGAACAGGAACAACCACCCCTGCAGGCGGCGGCTCGGTTATTTTTCAGGATAACTTTGAATCCGGTAATATCAGTAGCTTAAAAGCATTCGCCGAAGGAAAGCTTGAGCTGAAAGATGGAAATGGTGGCAAGTATTTATATATAACGGATAACAATGATAAGTCACCGGCTGGTTGGCAGCTTGACATTCCGGAGCAAAAGGCAGAATTCACATTGGCATTTGACTTTTTCCGCGATAGCAGCTCGAAAGCATCGCCAATTATGTACGCAGCAAGCACTGCAGTGGCATTCCCTGCTGGCGTAGCGACATTTTTGAATAGCAAGCTTTCTGGATTTTCAGGTCCAAATGCCGCAGATAACAAGGCTTCAGCTACGGATATCCCGGCGGACAAGTGGGTAAAGATAGTTTATGCTATTCGCCCAAACAGCCTTACCTATGATGTTTATGTTAGTGGTGTAAAAGCAATCGATAATTGGGGTTTTAGAAATCAAGGCATATCGTCCATCGACCATTTGCAATTTGCAGGAGCGACAAACCCAAGCCCCGGTGTTTTAGGAATAGATAATGTGGTTGTTCATGCAGGTGCACCCACGGCAGATGAAATTGCCGGAAAAGCAGCTACAACCGCACCCACCGCACCCACAGCACCCACAGCACCCACAGCACCCGCAGCACCCGCAGCACCTGCAGCACCTGCGCCAACCGCTAAGCCTGCCACACCGGCAGCTCCTTCTACAGCAGGCGGCTCCGCTATCTATCAGGAGAATTTTGAAGCAGCAAACGTCGGCAGCTTAAAAGCATACGCCGAAGGTAAGCTTGAGCTGAAGGATGGAAATGGCGGTAAGTATTTGTTTATTACAGATAACAATGATAAATCACCTGCCGGTTGGCAGCTGGATATTCCGGAACAGAAGGCTGAATTTACATTGGTTTTTGATTTTATGCGCGATAGTACTTCCAAGTGCCCGGCAATTATGTACGCAGGAAGCTCTGCAGCGGCATTTCCTCCCGGCGTAGCGACATTTTTAGCAAGCAAGCTCAGCGGGTTTACCAGTGCTACAGAACAAAAAGTGTCTGCCGCTGAAATCCCGGCAGACAAGTGGGTCAAGGTGGTTTATGCTATTCGTCCAAACAGCCTTACCTATGATGTATATGTAAATGGTGTAAAAGCAATTGATAATTGGGGCTTTAGAAATCAAACCATCACTTCCATAGACTATTTCCACTTTGCAGGTAGCACAAGCCCAAGCCCAGGAACTTTTGGAGTAGACAATGTTGTTGTTCATGCAGGAGCACCCACAGCTACTGAAATAGCAGCAAAATAGGTTCACGAATATAGTCGCTATTTATGGTCGCTTGGTGGAGTAGAAAATAGAAAGCGCTTCATGAGCGCACCTGCTAAGCTAGATTTTAAATAACAAAAAGTAGAATAATTAAAACAGCCGCATTTCATTTTGCGGCTGTTTTTTTCAGTCCTTACCCTTAATATGGTTTGCAAGCCAATTGATGTATGGAAAAGCGCGGAGGTACATATAATATATGTATAGCAATTTGCAGGTGCAAGAAGAGTAAGGGAGGGTAAAAGAATGAACAGAGCCAAGAGGCTAACTTCAATTTTTGTAGTTCTATTTATTTTCATCGGAAGTCTTATCGGAACATGTGCGCAGAGTATGGTTATTGTAAACGAAGACTTTAATTCTCTGCAAGGAAAGGTCAATCTACCGGGATTTTCTATGCTGGAAACAAATTCAGGGAAGGGATTTGTGCAAGCAATAGCAAGAAGCGGGAGTGGCAAAATGATTACGCTCACAGATAATGACCCCACCAAAATGATTGGGTTTTCAAAAGTTTTTGATGCAGTCAAGGTTCCTCTCACGTTTGAGATTGAAGCGAAAGTAGAGAAAAGATCGAGTACTCCTGCTGTTATTTGCATATTTGATGACAGGGCATGGCCTCCGGCGGCACAAATACTCATTGCGCCTGATTTAGTGAAAGCGTTTGATAAAAGCGAAACAAAAAGCATTGGTACACCAAAAGGGTTTTTTAGACTTGCGGTGTATTTGGATGTAGCGGCGGGCACATATGATGTATATGTTGGAGACACCAAGATGAGCGCACTCAAATTCCGCTGCGAGGCGAAGAGCATTAGCAGAATTGATATCACAGGAGGTCTTGGGCTCGCCCCGAGCGTAGTATCATTTGACAATTATAAGGTATATGAAGGCGAACCGGAGGCAAAGGGCATAATCAAAGAAGGCGGAACGACAGATGCCGAAAATGCCTCTGCAACAGGAACTGCTACTGCAACGGGCAAAGAAGTCATCTATCAGGAAACCTTTGATAGCGCAAATGTAAGCAGCCTTGGGGTTGTTGGAGATGGAAAGCTGGAACTGAAAGAAAGAGATAGCGGCAAGTATCTGCACATTACAGATAATAGTGATACTGCGCCGGCCGGATGGCAAATCATGGTGCCGGAACAGAAAAAGGAGTTTACCCTGGCATTTGATTTTATACGCGAGAGCGCTACAAAATGCTCGCCGATTATGTATGCAGGGGATTCTGCCGCATTGTTTCCTCCCGGCGTTGCCACATTTTTGAATACCAAACTAAGCGGATTTACCAGTGCAACGGAACAAAAAACATCCGACGCAGAGATTCCCTCAGATAAGTGGACAAAAGTGGTCTATAGTATTCGACCAGATAGCCGCACTTATGATGTGTATATTAGTGGGAAAAAGGCAATTGACAATTGGGGCTTTCGAAACCAAAGCATAGCTTCCATTAACGTTATGCAATTTGCAGGCTCAACAAATCCGAGTCCCGGTCTATTTGGTGTTGATAATGTCTTGGTGCACGCAGGAGCACCCACGGTGGAGGATTTGACCGGAAAAGCACCTGTCGCCACTTCCAGTAGCACTGCGGCGCCTATCGCAGGTGCCACCGTTTATAAAGAAGACTTTAGTAGCGCAAAGGCAGGGCCTGCGGAAGATAAATATCCCGGAAACGGCAGTGGTTCAGGCACGATTATCGTCAAATCAAGAGCTACGGGTGATCAATATCTTGAAATCACCGATAGCGGGGATGATGGCACATTCGGATGGGTATCCAAGGGCTGGGAAGTGCAAACTGCAAAGCATACCATTGCATTTGATTTGCTGGTGCCATCCACGAACAAATTTCTTCCGATGACTTATATGTATGATGACGCCGCAAGCTTTCCGCCTGCCGCAACCGGTCTTTTCCAGGGTGAATTCATTGCATTCAATGGAAGTATGCAGGTGAAATCGGGATTTACTATTCAAAATGATAAGTGGTACAGAGTGACCTATGCTATAGATCCTGCAAAGGGAGAGTTTTCGGCCTATATAGATGGTACCAAGGTTGCGGATCAATTTTTATTCCGCAATCCGAATGCCAAGGCAATATCCTCTTTGCATTTCGTGGGTGGGATGAACCCTAGTCCGTGTGTATTTGGGGTAGATAATATTCACATTTATAAAGGTGATCCCGCCTCGCTTGATATTGCAAAGAAATAATAAAAAAGGTAGCATGTAAAATACAAATGCACCCCAAATGCATACTAGCCATTGGCAGTTGCATTTGGGGTGCATTTAAAAAAACACTGCGCTTTCGGTCATTTGCAATCGTGAGGATTATAGATACCTCTTTTCAATATCCATTATCTTATCCACCCTGACAAGGTGGCGCCCACCTTGAAACCCGGCATGAAGATATGCCCTTACAATCTCAACCGCATCGGCAGGCGTGGTAATTCGGCCGCCAAGGGCAATGACATTTGCATTATTATGCTCCCTTGCCATTTGTCCACAAAATACATCACAGCAGTGGGCCGCCCTGATGCCGCGAACTTTATTGGCGGCAATGGACATACCAATGCCTGTGCCGCACAGTAAGATGCCTGCGTCACATTTGCCGCTTAAAATGGCCTCGCAAACGGGCAGAGCCACATCGGGATAGTCGGCAGACGCTTCATCTATAATACCAAAATCCGTATATGTATATCCGTTTTCTTCTAAAAAAGTAAGAATACTTCTCTTTAAGCACAGTCCGCCATGATCACTTCCAATTGCAATGTTCATGTTACATCCATTGCCTCCTTCATTCTTTCTGCTTGAGATTTACGCAGATATATTGGGATAAGTCGGTCGGCATTTTGATCCTGCCCGGTGGAATATTGCAAAGCAGCCAGTACCCCTACGCAAGAAGCGGATTGCATATTGCTGCTAGCAGGTGCGAATAAGCATAAACGACCAAGCTCACGAGACAGTAGCTCGCGATGCACCAAAGCACCGTCTCCAATAAAAATGGCCTCGTGGCCTCGGGCTTTTACCGCATCGATAACAGCATCAAGGGCGAGTGCACAGGGTGGGGATAGCTCTTTGAGGCCGCTGGCTTCAAATCGGTACCCTGCAGAATAAACCTGCTGGTTCCTAGCATCGAGCACGGGATAAATATCCGCACGACAATGTGGCAGAAGATATGCCATTGCCTCTAAGGTAGACACACCCACAACCGGTTTATCAAGACCAAAAGAAAGACCCTTTGCAGCGGATACACCAATGCGAATTCCGGTAAAGGAACCGGGGCCGCAGGCAACGGCAAATAAATCAATATCGGAGGGAGTAAGATTCACTTGCCCCAGCATATGGTCAATCATTGGCATTAGCCGCTCAGAATGAGTGAGTGTATCGTTTATGGTCAGCTCACATAGTAGCTTATCCTCTTGCAAAATGGCAACAGAGGCCACCGATGAGGAGGTATCAATCGCCAGTATTTTCATAAATCATCCATTCCTTCTACGCATATTTCGCGGCAGTTCTCATCCATGCCGGCTACTCGGCTAATGGTAATACGAATATTGCGCCCGCCTACAATACTTTCTGAAAATGTGGGCCACTCAATCACCGTAATGCCACTTTGGCCAATATATTCATCCAAGCCGGCCTCGAATAGCTCCTCCTGCGAATGCAGTCGATATAAATCAAAATGGTACAGCGTTAAGCGGCCCTCATGAATATTCATCAGAGCAAAGGTAGGACTGCTGACCACGGTACTCACCCCAAGGGCAGCAGCAAGACCCTGCACAAATGCGGTTTTCCCTACGCCCATCTCTCCATATAAACGTAATACATCCCCATCTTGAAGGGTTGGAGCAAGACTTTTTGCAACCGCCTTGGTTTGATCATCACTATGACTTTGAAACATCAAAACCTCCATTATCGGATTAAAACAACCCTGAAACAATGCCGTTTTCATCTATATCAATGGCATTGGCGGCAGGAGATAGGGGCAGTCCCGGCATGGTCATCACATCACCGGTCAAAACCACGACAAAACCGGCGCCGGCAGATAAACGAACTTCCTTGACCGAAACATCAAAATCGCAAGGCCGGCAAAGCAACTGAGGATTATCCGAAAGAGAATACTGGGTTTTCGCCATGCAAACAGGCAGGTTTCCATAGCCCATGGCCTCTATTTCACCAATGGTTTTTAAAGCAGAGGGGCTGTAATTAACGCCCTTTCCGCCATACACTTTTGTGACAATGCTCAGGATTTTCTCCTGTAATGAAAGAAAGAGGTCATAATATGGCCTAAATGCGACGGGTGCCCTGTCGGTCAGTGCAATCACTTCCTTGGCAAGGGCAAGCCCACCCTCTGCACCTTTTGCAAATACTTCAGAAAGGACGCAGACAACGCCCATTTCCTTGCAAAATTCCTGCACACATGCAATTTCTCCGGGAGAATCCGTATCAAAACAGTTGAGTGCGACAACGCAAGGAACACCCAAAGCGGCGATATTTTCAATATGCTTACCAAGGTTAGGCAGTCCGGCTTTGAGAGCCTCTGCATTTTCGACCTTCAACTCGCGGATAGGAACATGCCCATTATACTTGAGTGCACGCACCGTCGCCACAAGTACCACGGCCTGTGGGGAAAGGTTCGCATACCGGCACTTAATATCAAAAAACTTTTCGCCTCCAAGGTCAGCACCAAAACCGGCCTCGGTAATGCAGTAATCTCCAAGTTTAAGCGCAAGCTTAGTCGCACGAACGCTATTACAACCATGAGCTATATTGGCAAAAGGTCCGCCGTGCATCACACAAGGTGTGCCTTCTAAGGTTTGCACCAAATTAGGCGAAATGGCATCCTTTAGCAGTACGGTCATCGCGCCGCCGGCCTCTACATCCCCTGCCGTTACCGGCTGATCCGAATAAGTATACGCCACCACCATACGAGATAAGCGCTTTTTCAGATCCATTAAATCCTCAGACAGACAAAGAATAGCCATGACCTCGGAAGCCACAGAAATCATAAACCCATCCTGCCTTGGCATGCCATCTATTCGGCCGCCTAGACCTACAATCACATTACGCAGTGCGCGGTCGTTCATATCCAGTACACGCTTACATACAACTCGCCTGGGGTCAATTTGAAGGCGGTTACCTTGATGGATATGATTATCAATGAGCGCACAAAGCAAATTGTTGGCGGCGGTAACTGCATGAATATCCCCCGTGAAGTGTAGGTTAATATCCTCCATGGGAACCACCTGTGCATATCCACCCCCCGCGGCGCCACCCTTTACACCAAAGACGGGGCCAAGAGAAGGCTCTCTCAGTGCAATAACTGTATTTTTGCCAAGACTGCACATGGCTTGGCCAAGGCCTACTGTGGTTGTGGTTTTGCCTTCACCGGCTGGAGTGGGATTGATAGCGGTGACCAAAATGAGCTTTCCGTCTTTCTCCTTGCCCAGTCGGTCGATGGCGGTTTGATTGATTTTGGCTTTATATCGTCCGTAAAACTCAATTTCATCCTCCAAAAGACCTAAGGAGCTTGCCACATCGGCAATGGGGCGCATTTGGCATTGCCTTGCAATTTCAATATCTGTTTTCATTCGTCAAAAACCTCCATTTGATGAATTTTTACCAAACATGCAATTTTCTTCAATCATATGTTCGGTTTACATTTTGAGGCCGTTTTTATACATTTTTAATGAAATTATAAACACTCTGCACAGTGTTATGCACAGGTTAAAGCCATTTTCATCCCTTTTCTCGTTAAGTTATGCACAGGGTAGGGAAAAATGCAAAGCATTTATGGAAGGACTTGGCTTTCATTTATTCATCTTTTGGTAAACATAATTTTAGGTTAACAATTATTTCCCAATTGATAAAAATTGTATTAAAGACACCTTTTAATAAATTTTACAGCTTCAACCTCGGCATCGGATAGGCTCATTTCAGAAACCTCACCGCTGCTGCGGAGTTTGTACTCCACAATGCCCTCTGAGGCTTTGCGACCTACGGTAATCCGAACAGGAATGCCAATCAAATCGGCATCCTTAAATTTCACGCCTGCTCGCTCATCCCTATCATCCAGCAGTACCTCAATCCCCTGCCCTCGAAGCGAATGATACAGCTTTTCCGCTTCGCTCCTTTGAATGTCATCGGCGATGTTCACACATACAATGAGTACATGGAAGGGGGCAAGTGAAGCAGGCCAAACAATACCGTTTTCATCACAATTCTGCTCAATGACCGCTGCCATACATCGATTGACACCAATGCCATAGCAACCCATAACCATGGGGGTGGGTTTCCCCTCTTCATCAAGAAATGTACAATCCAGCGCTTTGCTGTACTTGGTTCCCAGCTTAAAAATATGCCCCACCTCAATGCCGCCGGCAGTATGAACGAGGCCGCCGCATTTGGGACAGCAATCGCCGTCTGCAATATTTCGAAGATCCACAAAAGCCTTGGGGGTAAAATCCTTGCCAATATTCACATTTTCAAAATGGAAGTCCGTCTGATTAGCACCGCATATGAAATTTTGCATCAGCTCAATTTCTAAGTCCGCAAGCACATCAATGGCAAGTCCAATAGGGCCTGCAAAGCCAACAGCGGCACCGGTGATGGCCGCGACATCCTCCGCACAGGCCATTTCCAGTGCGGCGCATCCCAAATGGTTTTGAAGCTTGGTTTCGTTCAGCTCACGATCCCCACGAAGAAGCACTGCCACAAAAGCATCATCCGCTTTATAAATAAGCGTTTTCACAAATAATGAGGCCGGAGCAGAAAGGAATTGCATCAGCTGGTCTATGGTGCGAACACCGGGCGTATGTACCTGCTTTTTTTCTGCACTGCAAGGTGGACAATCTATTTTTTGAGGTACGCAAGGGGCCTTTTCATCATTGGCCGCAAAACCGCAAATGTCGCAATATGCAATGACTGCCTCGCCCACCTCAGACTTCACCATAAATTCCTGCGAGCCACTACCACCCATGGCTCCCGAATCTGCATCCACTGCAATATAATTCATTCCCATTCGATCAAAAGCGGCGCAGTAGGCATGATACATATTGGTATAAGACACATCAAGCCCTAAGGCGTCCTTATCAAAGCTATATGCATCCTTCATAATAAATTCGCGGCTACGCATCACGCCAAAACGCGGACGGCGCTCATCACGATATTTGGTTTGGATTTGATACAATGTCAGCGGTAGGCTACGGTAGGATTTCACTTCACTGCGCACGGTTTGCGTAAAAATTTCTTCATGCGTAGGACCAAGGCAAAAATCCCTACCCCCTCTGTCTTGCAGGCGAAACATCTCGGGACCAAACACATCCCATCTGCCTGAGGCCTGATAAGTTTCGGAAGGTAACAGTGCAGGCATCAGCAGTTCCTGCGCACCATGCGCATCCATTTCCTCGCGAATAATTTGCTCCACCTTCTTCAGACTGCGAAGGCCCAAGGGCAAATACGCATATATACCGGCTGCCACCTTTCGCATGAGGCCGGCACGCAGCATCAACTGATGGCTTTTAATCTCCGCTTCAGCCGGTACCTCCTTTAAAGTAGGCATCAACAGATTTGACATTTTCATAGTGATCGTCCCTTCTCGTTTATCAGCGCCACTGCATAAGCTGCAATACCCTCGCCTCTGCCGGCAAAGCCCATTTGCTCTGTTGTGGTCGCCTTGATATTTATTTTATACTCGCCAACACCAAGCGCGGCTGCAATATTTTCTTCCATTTGGGCGGTATAAGGGGAAAGCTTTGGCCACTGAGCTACAATGGTGCAATCAATATTACCCACCTCAAAACCTGCCTCCGCTATCTTGCTTGCCACTTGCTTTAACAAAAGAATACTGGAAATATTCTGAAAGGATACATCCGTATCCGGAAAAAGCTTTCCAATATCGCCAAGTGAGGCGGCACCCAAAAGTGCATCCATTATCGCATGCAAGAGTACATCCGCATCTGAATGACCGAGCAGACCCAGCGGATGCATAATATCAACTCCGCCAAGAATCAGCCTTCTCCCCTCGACTAATCGATGAACATCATATCCGCTACCAATACGCATCGATTTCTCCCCCATCCTCATTTGAAGCTTCCACAAAAGCGGGTTCTTTACCTGCCAATATAGCAGTAGCAAGCATGATATCATGCTTGGTTGTGATCTTTATATTCAGCGGATGCCCATCTACCATTTGCACATGTATGCCCTGCCCATTTGCAAGGCCGCATAAGTCCGTATACCGGCTTAAAATGGCATGGGGCAGTGCCAATAGTTTATCTAAGATTTCCGATTGAAAAGTTTGCGGTGTTTGGGTTTGATATAGACTGCTGCGAGCTGGTACATGGCATAGTTTTTGCCCGCATTCGGAAACGGCAATGGTATCCGATACAGGCAAAAAAGTTCCGCAGGCACCATGCAAAGATGCTGCGGCAATGCTATTTTCTATCATTTCCTTCGTCACAAATGGACGAGCGGCGTCATGCGTTAAAATAATATCCTGCGGTTGCAAGGCATATTGCGCCTTCAAGTGGCTGTATGCGTTTGTAATGGTTTGCATTCTGTCTGCTCCGCCTTGGATAATGCTACACTGCTGCTCCAAAATACCTGCATGAAAGAGCATTTCCCTTGCAGTAAGAACAAAATCCTTCGGCATGCCAACCACAATGTGCCGACAAAACGGTATAAAAGCCTTGATAGTATGTATAAAAATAGGATGTGGACCGACCTTAATAAATTGCTTTGGAATATTTAATTCCATCCGAGTCCCTCTACCCCCTGCAGCAATCAGAAGATAGGACATGTACGATCATCCCTTCCATATGCAAAAAAGCTTATAGCTTTTCAATAATTGCACTCAGCACACATTCCACATCGTCCTTGAGCTTATCTTGCGCCAGCACGATTTCGCTGATTAAAATTTGTTTTGCACTGGAAAGCATTTTTCGTTCCCCTGAGGATAAACCACGGGACTTGTCCCTGCACATGAGGGTTTTGACAACTTGCGCCACCTCATAAATATCGCCACTCTTAATGCGGGCTACATTTTCACGATATCGCTTATTCCAGTTGCTGTTAATTTCTTCTTCATACTCTTCAAAATAGCGAATGACCATATCCGCTTCACTACTGCAAATGATGCTACGCACCCCGATGCAGGCAACATTGTTCACAGGAATCATGACCTTCATATCATCACAAGGCATTTTAAGCACATAATAATGCTTACGTTCCCCTAAAATCTCTTTTTCTTCAATTGATTCAATTACCCCAGCGCCATGCATAGGATACAAAATCCGATCTCCAATACAATACATAAAAATGCCTCCCAACGGCTGAAAAACGAGTGTCTTTTAACCCTTAAAAACAAGGAAATTTAAGTTAAAAACAAGTCGTATTCCCACACTTTCTATTATACAGCATATTATTGCCTTTGTCAAAGCATTTTATACCCAATTGGTGTTTTTAGTGGATATTTATAGAATTACGCTGTGCAAGAGGTGCATATTATATAACTTAACCTTGACAAGAATAAGGTAATCATGTAGAATTATAGAAACAAAGATAGTGAAAAAAGGATGATTTTAGATATGATGAATTACTATCTTACGGTATACATCGGTTCAAAGGTACAAAACACAATATGCTTAAATGAGCAAAAAGGATTTGTGGGTGGCAGAATTACTTTTGGAAGAGCGCAGGATAACGATATTGTGCTATCGTATCCTACGGTGTCCAGAAGTCATGGCGCCATTGAATTTGTAGGCGAGAAAGTGTATATGACAGACAGCGGAAGCCTTAATAAACTGAGCTACAAGGGCAAGCAGTATACAAAAGTGCCGCTGAGAGACAGAATGCTCATTTCTCTTTCACCCGGCAGGCAAACGGAGGAATCCATCCGTCTGTACTTTACCGCTGTGCAGGCCATGAAACCTACGGTAGCTACCGAAGAAGGGGATACGAATACGCAGGGCTATGCCCATGCGGAAATCGGCCGAAGAATCACGGCGCTTGCGATTGATTTGTTTATTATATTTTTCATGTGGATTGGAGCCATGGTCCTTCTTTTATTTCTTGACTTGCCTTTTAAAATGGAGATTGGTGTTTTTTGCATTTTTCCCATTTGGATTTTGTATTTTGCTCTATCCGATAGCTCTGATAAGCAAGGAACTGCAGGAAAAAAAGTTGCCGGTATTCTTGTGGCAAGCGATGAAGGAATAAGAATTTCTATAAAATCTGCGTACATACGCAGTGTGATGAAGCTTGTGTCCATCCTCATCTTAGGGATTGGTTTCGCCCCTATTTTCTCTTCTGGAAAAACATTGCACGATGCAGTGGCAAAAACCAATGTGTTTTTGCGATAGCAGGAAGCACAAAATGTATCTTATTTTCAAATGAATGGCTATCTCGTTCACTTATAGAATGATGGAGGTTTTCGCTTGTTTACTAAATTCAGTGTTCGTCAGTTGGTATATGCTGCCTTTATCGCAGCTATCTATGCCGCACTTACACTTTTTCCGCCGCTAGCGGCTATTTCTTATGGGCCGATTCAATTTCGCGTAGCAGAGGTGATGACCGTTTTGCCCATGTACACACCCTTAGCGATACCAGGCCTATTTGTAGGCTGTTTGATTTCCAATATGTTTAGTAGCTATGGATTTATGGATATCGTAATTGGAAGCACGGCTACCCTTATTGCAGCTATTTTTACCTATCTTTTGCGGAAAAATAAGCTTGTGGCATTGTTTATGCCCGTGCTTTTTAATGGATTAATTGTGGGCTGGCTGATTACCTATAGTATGTCTTTTGGTAGCGGTGTCTTTCCAATGCCGCTCTTTTTGTTCAATGCAGGAACAGTCGCTTTGGGTGAGCTTGGCGTATGCTATGCATTTGGGTATCCGTTCACCCTATTTTTAGATAAAAAAGGAAAGGATTTATTTCGGACATAAATTGATGGGCATAAATGGTGAATAAAAAATGAGAAGCTTACTTCTTGTTCAATTCACAATTTTTGTAGGTAGCGTGATATTTGTCCGGGTGATTTTGAATGAGAACATACAAATGGAGATACATGCAGCATCATCCGTATATGGACAGTGTGCTTGCCCTATCTGAAGAAACGGGTTTATCCACGCTTGCCGTGGCTACCGCAATGAACCGGGGCTTGCAAAATGCAAGGGCTTTGCTGGATTTTGTCCACAAGCTTTTTGAACAGCTCCACAATCCCATGCTCATGAAGGATATGGACAAGGCGGTGGCGCGCATTTCAATGGCCATTGCGCGGGGAGAAAAAATTGTTGTATACGGAGATTATGACGTGGACGGTATTACTTCCGTTTCAGTGCTGACACATTATTTAAGAAGCTGTGGGGCACGGGTGGATTACTATATTCCGGGAAGAATGGAAGAAGGGTATGGGGTAAACCGAGGAGCAATCGATAAAATCAAAGCCTTAGAAGCAGGGCTGATTATCACGGTAGATACGGGCACAACAGCGGTAGAGGAATGCGAATACATCCAAGCCCTGGGGATGGATGTGATTATTACCGATCATCATCGGTGCAAGGAGAAGCTACCGGTTTGCGTGGCTGTTGTTAATCCACAACAAGAGGATTGCCCCTATCCTTTTAAAAACTTAGCAGGTGTAGGCGTGGTGTTTAAGCTTTTGTGTGCGCACTGCAAAGATGATAAAAAGGTGTTTGAGCGATATGGAGATTTGATCACCATCGGCACCATTGCAGATGTGGTGAGTTTACATGGCGAAAATCGCATTATTGTGCATGAGGGGCTTGCGCTTGTGTCGAACACAAAGAATATGGGACTGAGGGCACTCATTGAGGCCTGCTGTATTCGTAGTCCCATGATGGGTGTGGGCAATATTGGCTTTTCCATTGCACCGCGTATTAATGCGGCAGGGCGGGTGGGCAGTGCCTCAAAAGCGGTGAGCCTGTTTCTTTCGGACGACGATGCCGAGGCTGAGGCCATCGCGAAGGAGCTATGTAGTGAAAATCGTAGCCGGCAGGAAATGGAAAATGAAATCATGGCGGAGGCAATACAAATGATAGAGAACAATCCCGCCTTGGGGACACAAAAGGTCATTGTCCTTTGGAAAGATGGCTGGCACCATGGTGTCATCGGCATTGTGGCATCTCGCATCAGCGAAAAATATTATCGTCCGTGCATCCTCATTGGCGTGGATAATGAGGCGGGAAAAGGCTCCGGGCGTAGCATCAAAGGCTTTAATTTATTTGAGGCCCTGCGTGAATGCAGTGACCTTGTAGAAAAATTCGGGGGTCATGAGCTTGCGGCAGGTCTTAGTATTCATCAAGAAAATATCCATAAGCTCAGTAGTCGCCTGAACAGCATTGCCAATGATTTATTGGGTGAGGTAGCACTTGAGCCCACACTTTATATCGATTGTGAGCTACCAAAGGAATGCATTTCGCTTATGGCGGCAGAGCAACTGAGTATACTGGAACCATTTGGAACGGGCAATCCGCAGCCCTGCTTTTCCATTTCCGACTGCATCATCAGAAAGTGTTCACTGCTTTCGGTGGATAAACATATTGCAATGGTACTGGAAAAGGAAAATGCAGTATTTGAAGCGGTGGGCTTTTCTCTGGGGGGGCTGTATAAGCAATACCGCGAAGGCGATGTGATCAGTGTTGCGGGAGCAATTTCCGTAAATGAATACCATGGTAGGCGAAAGCTACAATTTATCATCAAGGATGTTGTAGGGCAAAAGGCGTAGATAAGATCATTGTGGCAGAGGATTTTTTCCCGCAAAGAAGGAGTAATGGCATGAGCGAGCCTGAAAAGAGCACCGTAAAATTATACGAAGACCTAATCCAAAAGCTTGATAAGGGCACAGTGAGCTATGATAAGGAGCTCATTTTGCATGCGTATCTTTTTGCGTACAAAGCGCACGAGGGCCAAAGGCGCCTGTCTGGCAGTCCGTACATCGATCATCCTTTGGAGGTAGCTAGTGTCATTGCTGAGCTTTCCATGGATAGCCAGACCATAGCGGCAGGCATTTTGCATGATACAGTGGAGGACACCGATGTAACAAAAGAAAAGCTGGAAATTGAATTTGGCAAAGAGATTGCGGAAATGGTAGACGGCGTCACGAAGCTTGGTAAAATCAGCTTTACAGCGGCCATGGATGAACAGGTGGAAAATCTTCGTAAGATGTTCATGGCCATGGCGCACGACATTCGGGTGATGATCATCAAGCTCTCTGATCGTCTGCACAACATGCGCACGCTTGAATTTATGCCGGACCATAAAAGAAGAACCAAGTCACTGGAGACCATTGAGGTGTTTGCGCCTATCGCCCATCGTCTTGGTATGTTTAAAGTGAAGGTGGAGCTGGAGGATTTATCTCTCAAATATTTAGATCCCATTTCGTATGACGATATTGTTGAGGAAATCGAAAAGCGTAAAAGTCATAATAGCAATTATATCAATACGATCATTGAAGTCATTCAAAAGCGGCTTTGCGAACTGGATATTCATTGTGAAATCAGCGGCAGAATTAAGCATATTTATAGTATCTTTAAAAAAACCTATGCCCAAGGCAGAAGTATGGATGAGATTTATGATATCTTTGCGGTGCGTATCATTGTGGAGAGCATTGCCGATTGCTACGCCGCTTTAGGGGTCGTGCACGATCTGTTCAAGCCACTGCCCGGCAGAATTAAAGATTATATCGCAATGCCAAAGCCCAACATGTATCAATCCCTGCATACCACCGTTATCGGGATTGAGGGTACACCCTGCGAGGTTCAAATTCGAACCAAAGAAATGCACCGCATTGCAGAATATGGTATAGCGGCCCATTGGAAGTATAAAGAAGGCGGCAGTGCCGATGTCAATGTGGATGCGAAGATGACCTGGGTGCGCCAGCTGCTTGAATTACAGCAGGATGTGACGGACAAAGAAGAGTATATGCGCATGCTCAAAATGGATATGTTTGCAAATGAGGTGTTTGTGTTTACGCCCAAGGGGGATGTTATTAACCTGCCGGCCGGCTCTTGTCCCATTGATTTTGCATACAGTATTCATAGTGCCATAGGCTCGAAAATGATGGGAGCAAAGGTCAACGGAAAGCTGGTGCCGCTCGACTACACCCTGCAAAACGGGGATATCATTAGTATTCTCACTTCTCAATCTGTTCACGGGCCCAGTAGGGACTGGTTAAAAATTGTAAAAACCTCCGCCGCTCGCAATAAAATCAATCAGTGGTTTAAGCGTGAGCGAAGAGAAGAAAATATATTCCACGGAAAAGAGCTTCTTGATAAGGTCATCAAAAAATCCGGATATTCTGCGGCGCAGCTTTTGCATTTGGATATTTTAGGCTCGCTGTTGCGCAGAAATAATTTGAATAATTTAGATGATCTTTATGCCATTGTGGGTTACGGCGGCCTGAGTGCCACCAATGTGGTGGCAAGACTGCGAGATGAGTATACTCGGCAGCTTGGCGAAAAAGAAATCACCGAAAAGCCGGAAAAACCCATTGTACGAACCAGTAGCAATGGCGTGATGGTGAAGGGAATTGAGAATTGCTTGGTTCGTTTTGCCAGGTGCTGCGGTCCGGTGCCGGGAGATCAAATCATCGGGTATATTACAAGAGGCAGGGGCGTATCCGTGCATCGAAGCGACTGCACAAACATTCACACCAATGTAATCGGGCAAGGGCAGAGTGACCGAATGATTGAGGTGGAATGGGAAGGCGGAAGCAGTGGAGCGTATAATGCGGAGCTTGCGGTTTTGGCGGACGATCGCACCGGTATGCTGGCCGATATTGTCACCGCCATTTCCAATATGAAGGTTGCAACGCATAGTCTTAATGCACGAACCACCAAGGATGCGCAAGTGTATATTACCATGCAGCTGGAGATATCCAATTCCGCGCAGCTGGAAAATATCATCCGAAAGCTTGTGAAGATCAGAGGCGTGATTAAGGTCATGAGAAATATGCAGGTGGGCGGATAGGCCCCGAAAGGAAATGAATATGCTGATTGAAAAATTGGTAGTAGGACCTGTGCAAACGAACTGTTATATTTATGCTATAAAAGAAGGTTCAGAAGGCATTGTGGTAGATCCGGGAGATTGTGCGGAAAAGATTTTAAGCCGCATTGCAGAGCGAAACTTAACCATTGTATATATTGTACTCACCCATTGCCATTTTGACCATATCGGGGCGGTGGAGCGACTGCGCAAGGAAACGGGTGCAAAAGTAGTCATCCACGCGCAAGATGCTGAAGGGCTTTATAATCCGAAGGTGAGCCTGGCCGCACTCGTTGGGATGAATACGACCAATAACCCGGCGGACATTTGTGTGCAGGATATGCAGCAGCTTCGCGCCGGAGAGATGACCTTTACGGTTCTTCATACACCGGGGCATACCAGAGGAGGCATTTGCCTTCTGCACGAGAAAACGCTCTTTTCGGGAGACACGCTCTTCGCAGGAAATATTGGAAGATGTGACCTGCCGGGTGGTAGCTTACCCATGCTTACAAAATCTATTTCACAACAGTTGATGTGTCTTTCCGATGAGGTAGAGGTCTATCCGGGGCACGGTGAAAAAACCAGCATAGGCAATGAAAGGAACAATAATCCATATGTCTCATAAACCCATTGCCGTCGTTTTAGAGGGCCATAGCAGTAGTAACGCCATGCTGGAAATCGTCCATGCCATGACGGGCCAGAGCGTGCTAATATCAAAAGACAGCGAGAACTGGGATGTGCATAGCAGCATTTGCGTTGTAGATGGCAAAATTGGTTGCACAACCCGTTTGCGCACAGCGGAAGGAATTGTGTCTGAATACAGAGCAGAGCCTTTTTATGAACCTGCCGCAAAGGCGGCCTCCGAGGCGGCCAAGCGATGCTATTATTTACTATCCTCTCGTCACTTAGGGAAAACCCTTCCTTGGGGAACGCTAACCGGCATAAGGCCGGCTGGCATTGTGCGAAAATATGCAGGGGATACGGATGCGGCGCTTGCCATCAAATTCATGCAAGAGCAGTATTTTGTATCCGAAGAAAAAGCAAGGCTTGCCACCGAAACATATCAAAACCAAAGACCGATCATTGAGCGTTTCAAGGAAAACGAGGTTTGCGTATACATCGGCATCCCTTTTTGTCCCACGCGGTGCCTTTACTGCTCATTTATTTCGGTGTCAACCCCGAAAATGTTAAAACTCATTGAACCCTATACCGCTTGCCTACTAAAAGAAATTGCCTTGGCAGGGCAGATGCTTTTGGAAAAGGGACGAAAGGGTTGTGCCGTCTATATTGGTGGCGGCACGCCCACGATACTGCCGCCCCACCTACTCTCGCAACTTCTTTCCGCTTGCAACGCGGCCTTTGGCCCCGTGAAGGAATTTACAGTGGAAGCCGGCCGGCCGGATACGCTTTGCGAAGAAAAAATAAAAATCATGTTAGATAGTGGGGTTACGCGCACCAGTATCAATCCGCAGACCCTCAATGACAGTGTACTGGAAACCATCGGCAGAAAGCATACTGCAAAGGATTTTGACAAAGCATACAATATGGCGATATCGCTTGGAATGACTAATATTAATACGGATGTTATCGCAGCCCTTCCGGGGGAAAGCACGCAGATGTTTGTGCATTCCCTAGAGCGGCTACTGCGATATAACCCGGCCTCGGTCACCCTGCATACCATGTGCGAAAAGCGAGGATCCACCCTGCGCACTGATGCAGAGCACCAAATTCAGCAGGCCGCAAATCAAGCCATAGAGATGGTATCCATCGGGCAGAAGATGATTATGCGCAGTGGGCAGAAGCCCTATTATATGTACCGCCAAAAGGATACGGCAGGAAATCTTGAAAATGTAGGATTTTCAAAGGCGGGTGCCCATTGCCTTTACAACGTAGCCATGATGGAGGATGTCGCTACCGTGGTCGCCCTTGGCGCCGGAGCGGTATCAAAGATAGTGGATAGAAAAACCGGCAGAATTCAGCGCATGGCCAATACCAAGGATGCAGTGGATTATATTCGAGATTTTGATAAAATAATGCAAAAAAAGAAGGAATGGGCAGTTGGATAGATTAAAGAATAAAAAAATATATTTACTTGATATGGATGGCACCATTTATTTAGGTAATCAGCTTATCAAAGGTGCAAAGGAGCTTATTTGGTATTTTCAAAGCAAGCATATTGAGTATGTTTTTATGACCAATAATTCTTCAAAAAGCAAAGCGGAATATGTGAAGAAGCTTTGCAACCTTGGGATTGATGCAAAGGAGGAAAATGTTTTTACCTCCGGGCAAGCGGCAGCACTTTATCTTGCAAAAATGAAAAAGAGCGCAGTTTTGTATGTGGTGGGTACCGCGGCACTGAAAAAAGAGCTTACGAATTTCGGTTTTACCATTCTTATCGGCAAGGAAAAACCTGCTGATTTTGTACTGGTAGGGTATGACACGGAGCTGACATATGAAAAGCTTACCATGGCCTGCGCGCATCTTTGTGAGGGAGCCGGCTTTTTTGCAACCAATCCGGATGTGGTTTGCCCTGCCGAAGGCGGCAGGTTTTTGCCCGATTGTGCTACCATGTGCGATATGCTTCGGGCGGCTACAGGCAAGGAGCCATTTTATATCGGAAAACCACGCAGTGAGATGCCGCTTGGCATTTTAAAGGAGAGGGGCATCGCGCCGGAGTTCGCCGTGATTGTGGGAGACAGACTGTATACCGATATTGCCTGCGGCAAAAATGCCTGCATCGATACGGTGCTTGTCCTCTCGGGTGAAACCACGGCAGAGATGGCGCGAAGCTCTTCCATCAAAGCGGAAATAACCGTCAAAGGTATTTGGGACATTTTAGCTTTATATCAAAATATGGAGCAGAGCCATCATAATCAAAAAAAATAAAGCCGATAGCCTTTGGACGTTTGCATGAAAAGTGGTCTGATAAAAAAATGAAAAAGAAAATAAAAAAACGTAACTTTCATGCCCAAAAAGGTTGACGTAGGCTAAAAAATATACTAAAATAAAAAATAGGCTAAGGAAAAATGAAAGGATGGATGAACAATGGCAGATTTAAAGGCTTTTAAAGGTCTTTGCTATAATAAAGACATTGTTGGCAGTATGACGGAGGTGACCACACCTCCGTATGATATTATCTCACCCTCGGAGCAAGAAGGGTATTATGCCGCACATCCCTTTAATGTTATTCGCCTGGAGCAGGGCCGGGAGCAGGCAGGGGACGACGAGAGTCATAATAAATATACCCGTGCCGGGGAGTTTTTGAGTGAATGGATCGAGTCCGGTGTACTTCGGTTTGAGGACAAGGATGCCTTATATATTTACGGTCAGGAGTTTACCTTAAAGGACGGGCGCAGTTTATCCTACAAGGGTATTTTGGGGCTTGTTCGGATAGAGGAATTTTCAAAAGGCATCATTCTGCCTCATGAAGAAACCCTATCCAAGGCAAAGATGGACAGATACAACCTGATGGCCGCCACCAATTCCAATTTCAGCCCCATCTATTCCTTGTATATGGATAAATCGGGAAGCATTCCGAGCATCATTGAGGAATGCTCCGCAGGCAAACCGGATATTAGCTTTACTGCGGTGGATGGTGTGCTTCAAAAATTGTGGGTGGTCACCGATGAGGAGATTATCGCCCGCATTCGGGCGCAATTTGCCGACAAACAGCTTTTTATTGCGGATGGGCATCATCGCTATGAAACCGCATTGAATTACAGAAATCACAAAAGGGAAAAAAATCCTGGCTTTTCTTATGATGACAATTTTAATTATAGCATGATGTTTTTGGTGGAAATGGATGCACCGGGATTGGTGGTGTTCCCCACCCATCGCATGCTCAAAGATTTGCACAGCTTTGACCCGAGCAGGGTGGTTGAGCTTTTGAGTGGCACTTTTGATATTACCCATATGAAGGCCGATGAAAACGCTGCCTTGGAAATTGAAAAAAGACTTTCCGAGGTTGCTCATAATAAGGCGTTTGCCATGTACATAGGGGGCGGAGAATATTATTTGATGATTCTCAAAAGCATGGATATTATTCATAAGGCATTGGAGGCCAAAATTGATGCATATCGTTCACTGGATGTGACGGTGCTCCACACGCTCATTCTCGATAAGGTCTTTGGGATTGACAGTGAAAATTTAAAACAGCAGACCAATCTTGTCTATACAAGAGATTCTGAATTTGCAGTGTCGGGCGTTGATACAGGAGAATTTTCATGTAGCTTTTTCCTCAATCCCACCAAGATTGAGCAAATTAAGGATGTATCCCTGGCAGGAGAGAAAATGCCTCAGAAATCCACTTATTTTTATCCCAAACTGATCACGGGTCTTGTGATGAATAAATTTGAATAAACGCCGCGGCCATAAGAGCAACGGTGGGAGGACAGAAGGATGTTTGGTGCAGTAACTGAATTTATCAATAATACGCTGCATTTTACCCTTTCGGATATCATAGATATTCTGATTGTGGCGTACATTATTTATAAAGCCATTCAAATCGTGAAGGAAACGAGGGCACTACAGCTCTTAAAGGGTGTCGCGGTGATTTTGCTTGCCATGCAGGTGAGCGAGTGGCTTCAGTTTAATGCAATCAGCTACATCTTAAAAAACACCATTCAACTTGGCATGCTGGCACTGCTGGTTGTGTTTCAGCCGGAGCTGCGCAAGGGCCTTGAGCAGGTAGGACGGGGAGGACTTGGTGCCTTCTTTAAAATTGATACAGAAAGCAGTGCGGAGCAAACCGGCGAGGTGATTATCCAAATATGTGATGCCGCCGATCTATTGTCCCGTAGCAGAACAGGTGCTTTGATTGTCGTGGAGCGGGACACCAAAATTGGTGATGTCATTCGCACCGGCACAGCACTGGATGCAAAAGTCAGCTCACATCTTTTGCAGAATATCTTTTATGATAAGTCTCCCCTGCACGATGGTGCTGTCATTATAAAGGAAAATAAAATTGCAGCGGCAGCCTGTTACCTGCCTCTGAGTGAAGACAATAGTATCAGCAAGGATTTAGGGACCAGGCATCGTGCGGCCATTGGGATGAGCGAGGTGTCGGATGCAGTGGTTATTGTGGTATCGGAGGAAACGGGAAAGATTGCAGTGGCACTGGGAGGAGACTTAACTCGCAACTTAACGGTAGAAAATTTATCCAGAGCGCTCCATAGGCTGATGATGCCAAAGAGCGAAGAGGATAAAGCAAGAAAATCGCTGATTGTAAAGGTGAAAAGCAAATGGACAAAAAAATAAAAAGCAATTTGATGCTCCGAATACTATCGGTGGGTATTGCAATTATCATATGGCTCTATGTGATTTTGACTCAGGACCCAGTGATGAACAATACCATCTCTTCACTGCCTATTAATAGCATATTAACCACTGCACTGAGCAGAGAGAATTTGCAGGTTATCAGCATGAGTCAAAAAAATGCCGAAATCTCGGTGTGGGGAAAGCGCAGTGTTGTTTTGTCGAAATCTCGTTTCTCTGCCAGTATTAACTTGGGGCTCATTACCCAGCCCGGCTATTATACCCTGTCTGTGGATATTGATCGGCCGGATGGTGTGGAAATCAAATCTCGGCATCCGCAGACGGTGGATGTGTATGTGGATAAAAATATTACCGTAGAAAAGCAGGTAGTGATTGCCTATAATGGTACCCCAAAGCAAGGGTATGAAATTTCCGCCACGGGCAGTGCCAATGCGTTTGTAACGGGTCCCTCCATGCTTATCCATAAAGTGGCATATCTTTCTGCGGTGGTGGATGTAGACGGATTATCAGCAAGCGGGCAAAAAAATGTGAAGCTGATTCCGGCAGACAGCACAGGCCAGGAAATGAAAAACGATGAAATCACAACACCCGAAATTCCCGTCAGCTACAACGCGATTTTTTATAAAGAAGTGACGGTAAAGCCTGTGCTTGATCAGGCAAGTCCATCGGCAAAGGCAGAGGCAACACCCAAAAAGGTGATTATATACGGCAATCCGGAGAAGACGGAGAGCATGAGCGAAATATATACCACCATGATTAATGTAGGTGACCAGCAGGTCGGCAGTGCAAAGGAATACGAAGCGGAGCTGATTTTGCCACAAGGCATTTTCCTCAAAAAGGATACTTCCACCAAGGTAAAGGTAATGGTGACAAATAAGTAATGGTAAGAAGTGTGCGCAAAGGCTTGTTGGCGCACAGATTATCATGAGATGAAGGTGCGTAACTTATGGATGAAATACGGTTTATATTGGGGCTTTTGGCTCCATACAAGCGGCGTTATTTTACGGCTTTACTGCTGATTGCGCTGATAACACCCGTAAATGTCGTCAATAATTTTCTTATTAAAACCATTATTGACGATGTCATAGGAAAACACCAAATTCAGCTACTGGCAGGGATTTTAACCCTGTTTTATTCGCTTACGGTTGTGCGAGTGGTCGGTTGGTATTACGCTCATTATGCCATCGAGCAAGTTAGCCAGCGAATTATGTTTTTTCTTCGCAGTGAGGGTTATAAAAAGATCCTAGGTATGGATTTTTCTTTCTTTGATCGGCACCGAACCGGCGATTTGATGACAAGGATGACCGCCGATATCGAGCTGGTTCGTCATTTTTTAGCTCATGTGATGTTTACTGTAGTTGAAAATAGCGTGCTGTTTATCGGTGCGCTTATTGTGATGTTTACCATGGCGGATATTTCCTTTGTGGTGATGGTCCTGATGCTTATTCCCATTATTGTGGCGCTCGCCTTTCGCATGTCAAAGGAGGTGCACCCATGCTTTGCAAAAATCCGCGAGATGCGTTCCGCACTCAACACAGTGGTGCAAGAAAATATCGGTGCCAATCGGGTTGTCAAGGCGTTTGTCCGAGAAGATTTTGAAAATGAAAAGCTGAGCGAGGCCAATGAAAATTATAAGGTAGCCAATTTTGATGCCAATAAGGTATGGCGAAAATATATGCCCTTTATGTCCAACGCACAGATGCTGATCGTATTTTATAATATCGTGGTAGGTGGCATGCTGGTCATTGCCGAAAAGCTCAGTTTGGGTGAGCTGATTATGTTCAATAACATGGCATGGGTTATTACAACCCCGCTTAGCATGGTGGGGTGGATTGTGAATGATACGTCTAACTGTGCAGCTTCCATTGCAAAGCTTCGAGAGCTTCTATCGGAAGAGCCTGAAATTTCAAATCCTAAGCCGGCGGTGGATACAAGACTTGAGGGAAGCTTCGAGTTTGAGCGTGTGAGCTTTGCGTATGATAATATGACGCAAGGTGCACTTGTGGATGTGAGCTTTTCCGTGCGAAAGGGTCAGAAAATAGCCATCGTGGGGCCAACAGGCAGTGGAAAATCGACTGTTATTAGCCTGCTAGGCAGGTTTTACGATGCGCAAAAGGGGAGACTCCTGGTAGATGGCATTGATATTCGAGATTATGATCTGGAAACCTTGCGTTCTAATATTGCAGTGGCACAGCAGGACGTTTTTCTTTTCTCGGAAACCGTGGCGGCCAATATTGCCTATGGCAAAGCAAATGCCACCATGGAAGAAATTATCGCTGCCGCAAAGGCCGCCTGCGCCCACGAGTTTATCCAGCAGTTGCCCCAGGGGTACAATACCATCATCGGGGAGAGAGGCGTTGGCCTCTCGGGAGGTCAAAAGCAAAGGCTCACCCTGGCGAGGGCACTGCTGAAAAATCCCTCCGTACTTATTTTGGACGACACTACCTCCAGTCTGGATGCCAGAACCGAAAATGATATTCAAGAAAAGCTACGGGAGTGTTTTCATGAAAAAACGGTGTTCATCATCTCTCAGCGCATTGCCTCCGTGAAGGATTGCGACAAGATTATCGTACTAAGTGATGGTCGCATATCGGAGATTGGCAGCCATGAGCAGCTGCTAAGGCAAAAGAAATACTATTACAATATATACATCCAGCAATATGCCTTTGGCAGCGAGGAGGGATGATGACAAGTGGCGAAGATTAATACATATCAGCAGGATGAAGAGCTGAAAGTGAAGCTGAATAAAAGCCATCTGCAAAAAGCCGCAACCTATATCCTGCCATATCGAAAAGAATTTATCCTAACCATTTTTGTGGTGCTCCTTGCTACCATTTGTAGCACAGCGGGGCCATATATCATCAAGCAGGCCATTGATGTGATGATCCCCCAAAAAAGCATTTCCGGGCTGGTGCTTTTGGGAGTTATTTATTTGGTCACCGTGATTATTTCCGGCTTTGCCATGTATTTTAGAATGAAATACATGAACTATGTGGGCCAGAGCATTATTTTTGATATTCGAAGGGATTTGTTTGCGCATCTGCAAAAGCTCCCCTTTACGTATTACGATGAAAGGCCGCACGGCAAAATCATGGTGCGTGTGGTCAATTATGTGAACTCCATTTCGGATATGTTTTCCAATGGGATTATCAATGCCATTATGGACGTGTTTTCCATTATCGTGGTGCTTGGTTTTATGCTGATGACCAGCGTAAAGTTTACCATCATTCTGCTTTGCAGTATACCTTTATTAACACTGATTATCTTTAGCCTGCGCAAAGTGCACAGAAAGGCATGGCAGGCATATAGTGATAAAAACTCCAACCTCAATGCCTATTTGCATGAAAGCATTAACGGCATAAGAGTTACCCAAGCATTTGCAAGAGAAAAGAAAAATGCACGAATTTTTACGCGCATATCAGGGGATACCTTCCGCCACTTTATGAAAGGCAAAGCCATCGAGTTTCTGATTTGGCCCACCACCATGCTGATATCGGATTTTACCATATGCACCGTGTATTTTTTAGGTGTAGCCGCGATATTTCGAGGTGAAATTACAGTGGGTGTAGTCATTGCCATCATTGCCTACATCGGTAGGTTTTGGGGACCCATTAACAATATGAGCAGTCTGTATAACAGTGTAATGACCAACGCCGCCTATTTGGACAGGATATTTGAAACCATGAATGAAGAAATTACCATAGAGGATGCCCCCGATGCATACGAGCTGCCAAAGGGGAAGGGCACTGTGGAATTTGTTCATGTGAGCTTTTCATATGAAGAGGGCAGGCCCGTGCTCCAGGATATATCCTTTCGGATAGAGCCGGGGCAAAGCGTAGCGCTGGTGGGGCATACCGGCGCGGGCAAGACCACCATTGTCAATTTGCTAAGCAGGTACTACGATCTGCAAGAAGGCCAAATTTGTATTGATGGGCATGATACTCGTAGTGTTACCATCAAATCATTGCGAAGCCGCATTGGGTATATGTTGCAAGACAGCTTTATTTTTTCCGGCAGTATCCTCGAAAATATCCGTTATGGCAAAATAGAGGCCACGGATGAGGAGGTGATTTGCGCCGCAAAAGCAGCCTGCGCCCATGATTTTATCATGGAGCAAAAGGACGGCTACCATACCTGTGTCAGTGAGCGAGGCGCAACCCTATCGGCAGGGCAAAGGCAGCTGATTTCCCTCTCCAGGGCTATGCTCAAAAACCCCGATATTTTGGTGCTGGATGAGGCCACCTCCGCGATTGACACAGAAACAGAAGCAAGGCTGATGGAAGGCATTGCTAATATTCTTAAAGATCGAACTGCCTTTCTCATTGCCCACAGACTATCCACCATCAAAAACGCCGATCGCATTATGGTCATCGGCGAAAAAAGCATTTTAGAAGATGGCACCCACGAGGAGCTTATGGCGCTAAGGGGTGAGTATTACCATTTTTATGTTACGCAAAATCAGGAATGAACAAGGGTTAATTTTGCTTATAGTATGCTGACAAGCAAAGATTTTGGCATTCTTTGAATATATGCTTCAAACCCATAAATGTATTGAAAATATTAGGCACATATGATATAATAAACATCGTCGTGAAAGGCCTATACAGAGGCACTTAAAAAAGGAGCGGTCCATATGAAAACTATCGTACATTTATTAATTCTTTCCATGAGTCTTGGCATGCTGTTTGCTTTTTCCCCCTTGTGTGCGGGAGCACAGTCAAAGCCCTTTGAAGATGGAGATAGGGTACTGATTATTGGAGATAGCATTACCCATTATGGTGTATATCATATGCTCCTCAATGAATTTTATCAAACCAGATATCCGGGTAGCAATATCAAATTTTTTAGTGGCGGCCGCTCGGGAGATACTGCCGCGGGTGCGCTAGTGCGCTTGCCGGAGGAAATTGAAAAGGTTAAACCGACAAAGGCCACGGTGATGCTGGGCATGAACGATGTGGGAAGAACCAGCTATTCTGCCGCTATTCCATCGGAGACGCAGCTAAAAAGCAGAATGGACATGATCGATACATATGAAAAAAATGTAGAAAAAATTGTTGATCTGCTTCAAGAAAAAAAGATAGAAGTAACACTCATTACGCCCACACCCTATGACGATACCCTGCAAGCAGCAGCAGTGAACAATGTGGGCTATGGCGGGGCACTGCGAGAAGCAACCCTCAGAATGAAGGCAATCGGGCAGAAAAAAGGGGTTGCGGTCATTGATGTCAATACGCCCATGAATGCCATCAATTTTGCCATCCAAAAGGATAATCCTGCGGCAACCATTATCGGAGCAGACAGAATTCATCCCGGAGTGGACGGGCACAACGTAATGGCGCAACTGATTTTGCAACAGCAAGGCGCGTTGGGCGACGTAGCCTCTGTCCATATTGACGGGAGCGGCGCAAAGCTGATTACCGCCAAGGATGCGAAGGTGACTGCGATTACAAAGATGGGCGGCGGACTGCAATTTACCTATCAGCCACAGCGCCTACCGGCCTTTGCGGACAGTAACTATATGATTGCCGATTCATATGTAAATTTCACAAAGGATATCAATCGAGAAACCATTACCATTACCAATCTTACCCCTGCGGTATACCAGCTCAAAATTGACGGCAAGGAAGCAGGAGAGTATACACATATCGGATTTTCATATGGGGTCAATATTGCAACCCTTGCGGCAAATGCCCAAAGGGATACACTCGCCAAGATTCGCTCCGTAAGCACGGCGAGATATAATACGCAAATCAAGCTGCGGGACAAAGCCTTTACCTTATGGATGATGAAAAGCCAAGGGTATTCCGATATGAAAAAATACTACGATGATAAATATACCAATATGGATGCATTTAATCGCACAAGGCTGGACAATGCACTCTATGCCATGGATCATGAGGCGGACATTGATAAGCAAGTTGAAGCTTATGAGCAGGAGATGGAAAGTCTTATCAAACCGGCTGCGTGCAAGATGGAGATAATAAAGACTGATAAAGTGTTGCCGGTGGAAACGCCTACACCTACCCCATCCCCCACGCCCACGCCAACGCCAACGCCAACTCCCGTGCCAACACCAAAAATGGAAATTGAGGGAATAAAAGAGCACTGGGGCGAGATGTATATTGAAAGACTGGGCGGCGAAGGACTGCTGAAGGGCATGTATAGCGGGGGTGATTTTGCGCCGGATAAACCTGTGACTCGAGCGGAATTTGCGGCACTAGCCGCAAGAGCCGGCAAGTTCCTTGCAAAATCAAATACAAATCCTTTTTCAGATGTTGATAAGCTAGCATGGCATTATGAGGATTTGATTGCCTCCTATGAAAATGGGCTCATTAAGGGTACAGGGGATGGGCTCTTTAGCCCCGACCTTACTATTTCCCGTCAGGACATGGCAGTGATGCTACAAAGAGGCTTTGCGTATCCTACGGCGCCCCCATCAGACTTTGTGGATCGGGCAGAAATTGCCGATTATGCAAAGCAGGCGGTGGATTCCTGCGTGAAAAAGGGCATTATTACGGGAAATCCCGGCAAGGTTTTTGAGCCGGAGGGCCTGGTAACAAGAGCACAAATGGCAGCGGTACTGTGCAGAGTAATGGTGAGCAGATAAGGTAAAAGATGGTGTTTTCCCTGCAAAAAGGTGCGCCTACAATGGGAAAAGTGAGGATAAAAACATGCAAAGGCTGATGCAAATTGCAAGGGAGATGCATATTGAAAATAGCGAGGATATCGTGGTGGAGGATTTATTGCTCTACCGCAAAAGCAAACGGATAGAACTTTTTCTAAAGAGCAAAAGAGTGCTAGGAGAAAGCGAAAATTCTCATATAAAGGAAGTTTTAAGGCTTCGATACATGATAGAGGACGTAAGGCTTCATGTCAAGTATACCTTCGAACTTACCTCGGATAATATGGGGGACTATCTAAATCATCTTGCCCTTCGCATGAAGGAGCATTCCGCCCTATGCGCATTTTTGCTAAGCACCGCCACCGCAGAGATAGAAAAAGATACCATACAAATTTTCACGCCGCATGATAGTGCCCATCTTTTGGAGAAGCAGAGCTGTGGCAAAATGATAGAAGCCATTGTTTTTGAAGAGATGGGGAAAAAGGTCGCGGTGTTCATTGTGGATAATGGTGAGGAAAAGAGCAAATACGAAAATCAAGAAAAGGAAGTGCAACGATTCGCTCCTAAGGAGGCGGCAAAGGTTGACTTTGATGCGCCTTTACCGAAAAAGCACCCAGCACTGCATATCGATGCAGAGCAGGTGCCTCAAGCAGTGGAGGCGTGGGAAGCAGTGCAGGACGAAGCACCAATGCCCGCAGAGTCACCAAGCCAGGCTTTGGAAGAGGAAAAAGAAGCTTCCACCCATAAAAAAGTGCTTAAAGGGCGCAAAATTGAAGGAGATTTCACCCCTATTGTGAAGATTACAGCATCTTCAGGCAAGGTAAATATCTGGGGGGATATTTTCACCAGTGAGGTGCGGGAGCTGAAAAGCGGCCGAAAGCTGATTAGCTTTACCTTGACCGATTATACAAGCTCTATCAAGGTGAAATTTTTTACCGGGTCGAAAAATAAGGACAAAAAATCAGAAACTGCAGAAAAGCTTGCCGCAAGCCTGAAAGCAAATATGCGCGTGGCGGTCAGCGGACGCGCGGAATTTGACGAGTATGAAAAGCAGTTGGTCATCATGTGCAGTGATATTTGTGAGCAGAACGTGGAAAAAAGAATGGACAATGCACCCGAAAAACGAGTGGAGCTACATATGCATACCCAGATGTCCGCCATGGATGGCATCACGCCGGTAAAAAGCCTCATTGAGCGTGCGGCCTCTTGGGGACATGCGGCCATCGCCATTACGGATCACGGCGTTGTGCAGGCGTTTCCCGATGCATATGATGCGGCAAAGACGGCTGCAAAAAAAGGATGCCCCATCAAAATTCTCTATGGGATGGAGGGTTATTTGCGCCGCGCAAGCGTAAACTGTGTGTATCACCCTAGGCCGCGTTGTTTGACGGAAGAAATCGTTATTTTTGATATTGAAACCACAGGTCTTAGTCCTACTGCGGAAGCCATCATCGAAATTGGCGCTGTAAGGCTTTTGGATGGAGAAATTACGGATCGGTTTAACTCCTTTGTCAACCCCAAAAGGCCCATACCATCTTTTATCACCGAGCTGACAGGCATTGATGACAAGATGGTGGCAGAAGCCCCACAGATTAAAGAAGTCTTGGAAGATTTTTATGCCTTTGTGGGAGAGGCACCCTTATGCGCGCACAATGCAACCTTTGATACCTCCTTTGTACGCCAGCACGCATCACAGGTGGGACTTCCCTTTGACTTTTGTTATATTGATACCTTAGAGATGGCAAGAAGTCTTTTGCCGGAGCTGAAAAATCATAAATTGGGCACGATTGTAAAGCATTTGGGTATTGAGCTGGTTAATCATCACCGTGCCTCGGATGATGCAGAGGCTACCGCTCATATCTTAAAGCATTTTATTGACACACTGGCAAAGCAGGAAATTACTTGCATTAGCAGTCTTAATACAGCACTTGCGGGACGAAACGAAAAAAAGGCAGGCACATACCACATTATGCTCCTTGCGAAAAATAAGGAAGGTCTGCAGAATTTGTATCGTATTGTCAGTGCATCGCATTTGGAGTATTTTTATAAAAAGCCTGTGATACCGATGGAGCTTCTGGAAAAGCATCGGGAGGGGCTGATTATCGGTTCTGCCTGCGAGAGCGGCGAGTTATATTCCGCACTACTTTGCGGAGCGAGTCAATCGGAAATTGAAAGAATTGCAAAGTTTTATGATTATTATGAGGTACAGCCCATAGACAATAATTTATTCCTGGTAAACGAAGGCAGAGTGAAAAACCGTGAAGGGCTCAGGGAAATAAATAAAAAAATTGTCGCATTAGGAGCAAAGCTACAAAAACCCGTCGTCGCCACCTGCGACGTGCATTTTATGGATAAGGAGGATGAAATGCTACGTCGGATTATTATGGATGCACTGAAGTTTTCCGATGTGGACAATCAGCCCCCCTTATATCTGCGCACCACCGAGGAGATGCTGGAGGAATTTTCGTATTTGGGAGAGAAAACGGCTTATGAGGTGGTGGTGAAAAACACCAACCGATTAGCGGATATGATAGAAGCAGTGCAGCTGTTGCCAAATGAAGCACATCCACCCAAAATGCCGGGTGTGGAAGAGGAACTCATCAAAATCTCCACCGGCAAGGCAAAAGAAATTTATGGCGAGAATTTGCCGGAAATTGTGAAAGAGCGCATGGACAGAGAGCTTGCCTCCATCATCAAACACGGCTTTGCGGTGATGTATATTATTGCACAGAGGCTGGTGGCAAAATCCTTATCCGATGGCTATTTGGTGGGCTCCAGAGGCAGTGTTGGTTCATCCTTTGTGGCATTTCTGGCGGGCATTACCGAGGTGAACGCATTAGAACCCCACTATGTTTGTCCCGCTTGCCGACATAGTGAGGTTATTTTGGACGGTTCGGTGGGCTGTGGTGCGGATATGGAGGATAAGAACTGCCCAAGCTGTGGCACATTGTACTGCAAAGATGGGTATGACATTCCCTTTGAAACCTTTCTGGGCTTTGATGGAGACAAGGAACCGGATATTGACCTGAATTTTTCGGGAGATTATCAGCCCATTGCGCATAAATATACAGAAGAGCTCTTTGGCGCAGGATATGTATTTCGAGCAGGGACCATCGGCACCATTGCAGAGAAAACAGCCTACGGATTTATTATGAAATATTTTGAGAAAAGAAATAGTAAGCCTCCGGCGGCGGAGGTGGACCGGTTGGTCAAGGGCTGTACCGGCATCAAGCGAACCACAGGGCAGCATCCTGGTGGCATTATGGTGGTGCCACGAGATGAGGATATTCATTGGTACTGCCCCGTTCAGCGTCCGGCCGATGATGAGGCGAAGGACATTATCACGACTCATTTTGACTATCATTCCATTTCAGGCAAACTTCTGAAACTGGATATTTTGGGTCATGACGATCCGACTGTTATCCGTATGCTACAGGACTTGACAGGGGTGGACCCACAAAGCATTCAAATTGGCGATGCCAGGGTAATGAACCTGTTTGCAGATACAAAGGTACTGGGCGTTACACCGGAGCAAATTTTCAGTGAAGTGGGTACCTTTGGCGTTCCTGAATTCGGCACGAGCTTCGTGCGCAAAATGCTGGTGGATACAAAGCCCACCACCTTCGCAGAGCTTGTGCGCATTTCCGGTCTATCCCACGGGACGGATGTATGGCTGAACAATGCGCAGGATTTGGTGAAAAGCGGTGTGGCTTCCCTAAGAGAGGTCATATGTACACGTGATGATATTATGACATATCTTATTCATGCAGGTCTTGAAAAGAAGCAGGCGTTTAAAATCATGGAAAGTGTACGTAAAGGAAAGGGCTTAACAGAAGAAATGGAGCAGGTGATGGTGGAGAATAACGTGCCGGATTGGTATATTTCTTCCTGCAAAAAAATTAAATACATGTTCCCCAAGGCGCATGCTGTAGCTTATGTAATGATGGCGTTTCGCATTGCGTATTTTAAGCTATATTATCCTAAGGAGTATTATACAACATACTTTACCGTGCGAGCAGATGATTTCGACGCCAATATCATGACGGGCACCCGTGAGGAAATCGGGCAGCGGCTTGCAGAGCATTATAAAAAGGAAGAGATGACCACCAAGGAAAAAAATCAGCTGACCATTCTTGAAATGTGCAATGAAATGTACCTGCGAGGGCTAGCATTTTCACAAATTGACATTTACAGATCGCATGCAGTAAGGTTTATGCCGGATGAGGAAGGAATTTTGCCACCACTAAGTGCCATGCCCGGTCTTGGCAAATCGGCTGCAGAGAGTATTGTGCAAGCAAGGGTAGAGAGTGAATTTACCAGCATTGAGGATTTAAAGAAGCGCTCGAAAGTATCCAAGACCGTGGTAGAAATGCTCAAAGAAAAGGGATGCCTTGCGAGCATACCCGATACGGAGCAGATGACCATGTTTTAATGAAGGGCAATAAGATAAATGAGGAGACTGCTGATTGCAGTCTCCCCTTTTTTTTAAAAAAAGCTTGCATAAAAAATGATGCTCCCCTATTTTTGTTTGAAAAATTTGCGTAAAATGGCACCAGTGGTAAAATAGAGAATGACGGCAAAAGAAATATCAAAACTAAGGTTAAAGATAAACAGCTGCTTCCCCATATCCGCTTCCCCATTGCCAAGTGCCGGCAGGGGATACTGCAAAATTCCAATGAGCATAATGAAAAACAGTAGCGAGATATATTCCCTTTTTCTTGCATCTTTTTTGATAAATTGCAAGAAAAGCACAATAAAATAGATGAGGTAATACAATACCAGAAATATAAAAGAGCGAGGCAGGAGCAAGGATTTTATGGTGTTGTGCAGTGTAAAAAAAGAATTGAGCTCTCGCTTATAGGCGGCATCTTCCTTTGTGTAGTTCCCCATCATCCCCACCTTATTATCAAAGGCGTTTTGGGCTGTTATCTCCATTTTCTCATACAGGCGCGCCGGGCGAGATAGGTAAAATTTCAGCACGCTCTGCCTGCTTATCCTGTCATAAAACAATTCATCAAATGCAGTGCTTTTGGTGTCAATGGGAAGGTCCACATCATATGCATTGGTGCCTGCAAGCACAGCAAGCTCAGGAGACAAACCCAAGGCCACTAAATCCTGTGAAGGGGTGGTGGAATTCTTCAGCACACCGTAGAATACGGAATTGTACATGGTGTCTCTCTCTAAATGACCAGGAGCGCTGGTATAGATACCAATGGTGATTAGCAAAAGAAGAAAATACCCCAATAGCATGGTTACGGTATGCTTGCGGTCTCTGAGCCATACCGGTATAAGGAAGAGGGCAATGAGAAAGGAAAGCAGGGTGTATTGCATTTTTGAACCAAAGAACATATACGCAAAGATAAAAAGCCAAATCAGGGATCTTCGGCTACCGCTTTTAATATGGCAAAGTCCAAAAGCTGCCATTGCAAGGAGGGATACATAGGAACAAGCCTCCCCGTAAAAGCTATTAAAATATATGGTCTGCGTACTGTCTCCCAATCCAAAAAGCGTAAGGATGCAGAGCAGCAGAGTTAAAATGCGGTTTTGACTTTTCAGGCTCAAGATAATTAAATACACGCTGAAAAGAAGCAGTGCCATATACACCCCTGCCATATAGCGAAGATCAAAAATGCCGCTTTCATGGAAAAGACTGCTCAGGCAAATGCCAATGGTTACAATAATATTCTGGCTGACTGCATAAATTTCCTGTACCCGAAAGAAGGGTGCAATAAAATAAAACAGTGTGAGCGATAAAGACTGGAGCACGGGGGGGATTTCAATGGGAAGCCCTTCATAGGCCGAATAGGTATATATCGGCACATAATAGTCATAAAAAAGAGGCACATCCGGCTGATGAAACCCATAGGGCACGAGCATTCTTGCAAAATCTCCATTGTCTGCCACGCCTCGATATGGCGGCAAAAAAAGCAGTATCACCATGATGATTAGCATAATGGCAGGTGTAAGCACCTGAGGAGAAAGCAAGGCGTTTATACATTGCTTTGCACTGAGACTTTTCAAAAATATATTACATCGATTAAAAAATGATTTCAACACGATTTTCCTCCGTATCCCACACAAAATTATTTCATTTTTACGTTTTCAATTCCCAAAAGGGTTTGTAGCATTTGCTCTGTTTGTGCAGTATAATCAACACATGCATCCCATTTCATTCTGTCGCAAAACTCCTCACGGTAAAACACCACGGGAGTAGAACCCGGGCTCTGAAGCAGAGCCTGTTTTACCTGAGGGAGAAGAAAGTCTTTGCCGATTTTAAAGCGCAGATATAAGGTCTTTTCCGTAGGCGGGCTTGGGGGCACGACAGGTCCTGCATTTCGTATATCCTCCAAGAGGACCACTTCCTCTGCAATGAGCTTGGAGTCTCCATCTTCTTTGAGGTCAATTCTGCCACGGATGAGCACATGCATATCCACTTGAAGGCATGGTGCAAACTTTTGTAGCACTTTGGGAAAAACAACGACCTCAATACTGCCGGAAAGGTCCTCTATTTGCACAAAAGCCATGGTAGAAGAAGACTTTGTTAGTTTGTCTTTTTTTGCAGTTACAATGCCTGCCATAGACACGAAATCCTTATCGTGCACAGGGGCACTCTGAGATACATCTTCAAAATATTGGACAATATCCCCAGTCGTTAAAGTGACATATTGGCTGATAAGATCAGCATATTCATCTAACGGATGGCCGGACACATAAATACCTAGCATTTCCTTTTCCATGGCCAAAAGTGTTGGCGTATCAAATTCCTTCCTATTGTTCAAAGGTCGAAGAACCGCGGCCTCTTCTTCCCCAAACAGTGACATTTGACCTTCTACGTTTTTACGACGAACATTTGCTATTTCATCCATTTCATCTTCATAGATAGCCAGTAGGTGGGAGCGTTTTTCACCCAAGCTATCAAATGCGCCGCACTTAATAAGACTTTCAACAGCACGCTTGTTGTTGTCGGAGCCCTGCATACGCAAAAGAAAATCTCCAAAGGATTGAATGGGCGTGTCTTTGCGTTTTTCAATAATGCTCGTTACAAGATTGTATCCAATATTTTTAATGGCCGCAAGACCAAAGCGAATGCAGTTGCCATCCACCGTAAATCCTTCATGGCTGCACCCAATATCCGGCGGCAAAAGCTTAATTCCCATTCGGCTACATTCTGCCACATAGGTTGAAACTTTGCCCGATACTCCCAAAACGCTCGATAGCAGAGCCGCCATATATTGGGTGGGGTAATGATATTTAAAATAGGCAGTTTGATATGCCACTATGGCATAGGCCGCCGCGTGAGATTTATTAAATGCATAATTTGCAAAATCCATCATTTCATCAAAAATAGCATTGGCACATCGCTCATCTATTCCCCTGCGAATTGCACCCTCCAATAGCACATTTCCCTGCTCGTCCACCATGCCATGCACAAAATGTGCTCTCTCTTCCTCCATCACAGTGGCTTTCTTTTTAGACATCGCTCTACGCACAAGATCCGCTCTGCCCATGGAATATCCTGCCAGATCACGCACGATCTGCATGACCTGCTCTTGATAGACCATGCAACCGTAGGTTACGCTCAAAATGGGCTCTAAAAGAGGGTGCTTATAGGTGATGCTATCTGGACGGTGCTTGCCCCTTATGTAATACGGAATTTGATCCATGGGGCCGGGACGGTAGAGGGAAATGCCAGCAATTAAATCTTCTATGCTACGAGGCATCAGCTCCTTCATGAATTGCTTCATGCCGCGGCTTTCCAGCTGAAACACGCCGTCTGTATTGCCCTGTGAGAGCATGTCGAACACGCCGGCATCCTGCTGATCAATATCCTCTAAGGAAACTTTTTCTCCCGTGCTCTCTAAAATAATACGCAAGGTATCGCGCAGGACCGTGAGGTTGCGAAGACCCAAAAAGTCCATCTTTAAAAGACCTAAATTTTGCAGGGTATCCATATCAAATTGGGTGGTGATCACATCTCCGTTTCGGGAAAGCGGCACATAATCAGTCACCGGTTTTTCGCAGATAACAACGCCTGCCGCATGGGTAGAGGCATGGCGAGGAGTGCCTTCTAAAGCCATGGCAATATCCAGCATTTCCTTCATTTGAGCATCATTATCATAAATGGCTTTCAGCTCAGAGCTAATCTCCAGGGCACGCGCAATGGTGATTTTTAGCTCATTTGGGATGAGCTTTGCAATCCTGTCTGCCTCTGCATAGGGCAAGCTCAGCACCCTGGCGCAGTCACGTACGGCTTGCTTGGCACCCATTGTACCAAAAGTAATAATCTGTGCCACATTGGCCTTGCCGTATTTTTCCACCACATAATCGATGACCTCTTGGCGTCGCTCTATGCAAAAATCAATATCGATATCAGGCATGCTAATGCGCTCCGGATTTAAAAAGCGCTCAAATAAAAGATTATATTTCATCGGATCGATATCGGTAATGCGCAGGCAATAGGACACGAGGCTACCAGCGGCAGAGCCTCTGCCGGGGCCAACAATAATGCCGCTATCCTTCGCATATTTGATAAAATCCCATACAATTAAGAAATAGTCCACATACCCCATATTTTCAATGGTTTCAAGCTCATAGAAAAGCCGTGGTTTTAGCGACTCGGAATGCTTGCCATAGCGCTCGGAAAGTCCTTCAAGACACAAGCTGCGCATATACGCCGCCGCATCCGTGACACCCTCAGGCAACTGATAACGAGGCAAGTGCAGCTCGTCAAAGGAAAGCGCTACATTGCACCTGGCGGCAATGTCTACCGTATTGCGAGCAGCCTCGGGAAGGGCAGGAAAGAGGGCGGCCATTTCATCCCCCGATTTTAAGTAAAATTCATTGGTATCAAACCGCATTCTCTTTTCCATGTCTACTGTTTTACCGGTCTGGATACACAAAAGTGCATCCTGCACCTTGGCATCCTTTTGATGAATATAATGTACGTCATTGGTTACAACAAGGCCGATACCCAGCCGATGAGATAAATCAATCAGTTTGATATTTACCCTGCGTTGCTCCTCAATGCCGTGATCCTGCAACTCAATAAAAAAATTATCCTTGCCGAAAATATCGAGGTAACGTAGTGCATATTTTTCTGCCAATGCATCATCATTTTCTAAAAAACTGCGGCAAATATCTCCTGCCAGGCAAGCAGACAGTGCAATAATTCCCTCATGATGGGCAAGCAAAAGCTCCATATCCACACGAGGTTTGTAATAAAACCCTTCCGTATAACCAGCAGATACAATTTTAAGCAAATTAAAATAGCCCACATTGTTCATGGCAAGGAGCACAAGATGACCCGGCTCTGCATCCTGGCGACCGTCCATGTCAAAGCGGCTGCGCCGAGCGGTATATACCTCACAGCCTAAAATTGGCTTAAGGCCTGCACTTTTGACTTTATTATAAAAATCAATGACACCAAACATGCAGCCATGGTCTGTAATGGCGATGCTGTCCATTCCCAGTTCCTTGGCACGTGCGGCCAATTTACCAATTTTACAAGCACCATCTAGCAAGCTGTATTCACTGTGGTTATGAAGATGAACAAATGGCGTCATTTACAAATTTCCTCTTCCTTTTTCGAATTGTTTAAAATGATTTCTCCCGCTTTGAAAATGTCTCCCGCGCCCATGGTAATAATCATATCCCCTTTTGTAGCGGCCCTTTGAGCATAAGAGGATATTTTTTCAAAGGTTGGCAGGTATATGGCGTTTCTGCCGCATTCACGTATGCTAATGGCCAAATCGCTGGAGGAAACAATGCCTTCATCCTTTTCCCGAGCGGCATAAATATCGGCTAATATCACTTCATCTGCATCTCCAAAAGCGGAGGCAAAATCATCAAAAAATGAGAATGTTCTGGAATAAGTGTGAGGCTGAAAAATACAAATCAGGCGGCCGTCGCAAATATCCCGAGCGGCGGAAAGACTCGCCATAATCTCTGTGGGATGATGGGCATAATCATCATATATCGCAACGCCAGCTACTTCACCTTTGTATTCAAGCCGCCTTTTTACGCCTTCATAATCTTCAATGCCGCGGCAAGCAACGCTCATATCAAGCCCCAAGGCATATGCATTGGCCAGGGCGGCCAAGGAGTTGAGCAGATTGTGCCTGCCGGCAACGCGCAGGCAAACTCGGCAAATTGGCTCGCCGCATATCTCCAGCAAATAGCAAGGCAAACCGCCTGCATACTGCACGTCTACCGCACGGAGCATGGCATCCGCATTGGCAAGGCCGTAGCTGATTATTCTGCATCGGGCTTTTGAAACCACTTTCTGCACATCAATATCATCCCAAAGTGCCACCACATATCCGCTTGAAGGCACAAGGGAAACAAATGCTTCATATGCGCTTTCATAATCATCCTTATCTTTAAAATAATCTAAGTGATCCGGCTCAACATTGAGCACCGTAACGCCAAAAGGACGAAAACTCAAAAAGCTTCGGTGATATTCGCATGCCTCTGCCAAAAAATATTCTCCGGCACCCGTGCGTAAATTTCCCCCGATTTTATCAAGCTCGCCGCCCACCATAATGGTAGGGTCACAGCCACTTTCAATTAAAATATGGGATAGCATAGAAGTCACTGTGGTTTTTCCGTGCGTGCCCGATATGGCAATGGGATAAGGGAATTCATCCATGATAAGGCCTAGTAGCACGGGCCGCTCCACCATAGGAATTCCGGCATGGGCAGCGGCTGCACGCTCCGGATTATCCTGCTGTACGGCGGCAGTATATACAACCAAATTAGCGCCTCCCACATTTTCCGCTCGGTGGGATAAAAACACCTGTGCCCCCTTGCTTTCAAGATGTGTAATCATGGGCGTTAGGTGCAGGTCCGATCCGGTTACCCGAAACCCCTTTTGCATCATCACAAGTGCCAAGGCACTCATGCTAATACCGCCAATTCCAATAAAATGAACCCTGCCACCTGAAGGGATTAAATGTAAACTATCCAAAATCAGTTTCATTCCTTTCGACACTCACGCTTGCATTGCACAATAAAAGAAGCCCCGATCACCTTTAAAACGGGAGAAGTGGTTTTATGAAGTTTTCTCAATATCATGCAAGACATTTTGAATGGATGCCTCATTTATAACATTTACGTATATTATATTATATTATCTTAAAAATATAAATAGTATTTTGAAAATTTTGATATATTTCACAAAAAATAAGTGTATTTCTATGAAAATCCACTGCACATTCGCAGTTGCTGTGCAACAAGTACAGATATTCATCAGACGATTTGAGATACTGCAACAATAAAAGCCTTGATTGCTCAAGACTTTTATCCACATTATTGCATTTTTCTATTTTATTTGCGCCGTACTATGATACGATAGATACCTTAGCGATAGAGCTTATCTTCCCTTTCATGACAAGATCAATAAAAATTTCTGCAAGTTTAGGGTCAAACTGCGTTCCTGCATTTTTCTTCAGCTCTAAAACAGCAAACTCAAAGGGCATTGGCTTTTTGTATTGCCTCTCAGAGGTCATGGCATCAAAAGCATCCGCAATGGCAAGGCATCTGCCACCAATTGGAATATCCTCGCCTTTGATCCCTCGTGGATAGCCTCGGCCATCCCAACGCTCGTGATGGCTGATGGCAATGGGGATTAAGTAGTTCAGTGCAGGAAGATGCTTAATAATTTCCACTGAATTTTCTACATGTTTCTTCATTTCAAAATATTCATCGTCATCCAGTTTTCCTTGCTTGGTCAAAATGTGCTCGGATATGCCAATCTTCCCGATATCATGTAGCAGAGCGGCTTCTTTAATAATTTTGACATGCTCCGCATCAAGACCGAGTTCTTTGCCAAGGGCAATGGCATATTCCGCCACACGCTGGGAATGACCAAAGGTGACGTGGTCCTTCACATCAATGGCGGCAGTCAACGCATGGATAGTGGTTGCATATTCCGCATATTTATCATTTGAGCTAAGAGATTTTTGGTCGATTTCTTTTTCATACACCTTGCCCGATGCATAGGTTACAATCTTATTTTTACCGGAAAACTTTGCATTGTACACAGCAAGCTCCACATTTTGTAAAAGCTGAGCAATGGATGAGGCCGTATAGGGATAGGTTGCAATGCCTGCACTTAAGGTAAGGGTTTTAAGCTTAGAGGTTGGCTTAAACGCCAGCTGGCTTTTGATTTTTTCCGCGAAGTAGAGCGCCTTGATGGAATCATACCCCGGCAAAATAACGGCAAACACCTTGCCACTGTAGCGTACAGCCTTGCCGCACTCACCCAAGGTAGATTTGATAATATTTGCAATCTCTTTTAGCGCAATATCGCCTTCGGAGTATCCATAAAGCTGATTGTATAGCTTAAAATCGTCAACATTTAAAAATAGAAGGGATAATACATCATTTTTAGATTTCTCCATAAAGGTATCAAGCTGCTCATGAAAGAATTTCCGATTAAGCAGGCCTGTTAGGTCGTCTGTTCTGGCGTCATTGTATACCTTTTCATACAGATGAGCGTTTTTAATAGCAATGGAGGTAATGGAACCGACCGACTCTAAAAAGTTGATATTTTCCGAAGATAAACAGATTTTACTGGGCTTGCCGCATATTACCACAATGCCATACAAACAATCCTCTACCTTCAGTGGGGCAAGACACAAGGCGTTAATTCTTGCAAGCTCACTTTTCTCATGTTCCCACATGGCCTTATAGTGCACGGATTTTGAAAACTCGCTCAGAAGAAGACAATTCGATGCATTCTCATCCACCGCACCCTTTAGCAATGCCAAAACGCATGGATTATCTTCCCGGAGGGTAAAATCACGTCTGGCCAGTGGACTGCATGTTGCGACTGTTATATAAGATGCTCGCTTCTCATCCTTTAAGCAAATATAAATTTTATCGATATTGATGGTGGTTTTGATAATGGAAATCAGGGCGGCGGAAATTTCATCAATATTAAGCGTTTTTGATATTGTTGCGCTATAATTTTTAATATTATTGTCTCTGTCTTTTCTTGTACGGAACTGCTTGACATTTAACTTTTTAACCAAAAAGTACGCAAAGGCAACTGATACAAGAAACAGAAGATTAACGACAAATAAATGGTTTTGTGTAAACATGGGTGTTGCATTTTTGATAAATGCATCAATATCATTTACAAAGTAAAAGAAAATCACGGAGGTAAAGATAGCGGCGGTAAAGCCAATGGTATTGCTGGAAACCAACAATTGAAGTGAAAATAAACGTTTTTTATACAACGATATGAGCAGTGCCACGGCATAGAAAATGCCGGACAATGTATCAAATGGAAATACATTTCCCGGAATAACAGAAAGAAGATTACCCGCAAATAAAATATACATCCCGATGGCAACAAAGATAAGCCCCGAAGACATCGCGGAATTCTTTTTCAAAGACGTATTGACCATGTAGGAGGCACGTAGTACAATCAGTGCAAAGAAAGTGGTGGGAATGAGTACATGCCATGTGGTATTGTATAAAAAAACCACTCGGTTCGGTTCGATATAAGTGAGTGTAGGTACAGCTAAAAATACTTCAAAATGCGTAAAGAATAGCAATATGATGGTTCCCGTCCAGAAAAACAAGCGCAGGAATTTATTTTTAAGACCGGTATAGGTGCTAATAAAATCATACATCAATACGGGTGCGGAAAAAATCGACAAAAGCGAAATCTCATACCACAGCCGATATCCGGGGTACAACAACAAGCGCATAAAAAGTGAACCGGCAGTCCACCCGATAAACGCAACTAAAAGCATCATAAACGAGCGTAAAAGCTCATTCTTTTTGGCAATAAGTATACAGCAAAGTAAGAAACCATAGCAGCATAAAGCAATCAATTGTACATAAATGAAAGGTATGGCTGCCATTAAACCTTCACCTCCCGGGGGAAGAACTCATGCTGAGCAATCTTTTGTATTTCCGTAAGTACATAGGAGGGTGCATTCATTCGTGGGACGGCTTCGCCTGTTCTCTTTTGATATTCCTCTAAGGCACCACATTTTAAAATGGTAATTTTAAGCGGCTCAATTCCGAGCAGTTTTTTTAGATCTTTACAATCATTGTCGAAATATTTAAAATAAACACTGAGGTGATCTGTAAGCACCGAGGAACTGACGGCGGTTGTTTCCAGACTTTCCTCAAAATATTCAACATACAAATTTAAATATGGACGATTATTTAAAAATTCTTTTCTCGCAAACCAGTTTTTCAGTGTTAAACCCGAAACACGAATGGCCTCTGAAATGGTATTTTCCGTAATTCTGGTAAAGCCTGCAATATCAATCACAGTGGGCACTCTGTCTACATATGTCAAGTGTGGCAGGGCTACACCGTCTGCCATGCTCACATTGGCTGTGCAACAGTACACATCACCAACTCGATAACGCACAAAGGCACCGCCTTTTAATACTGAAATGACAATTTCATAGTTTTTGTTTACAGTCAGCTCGCTGAGCAAATAAGTGGTCGGTTTAAAGGAAGGATTTGCAATGTTTTTTAGCATATCCTCTTCAGGAATGAACTCATAAAAACAAGCATCGGGGAATAAAATAATGCCATTTTTTGCCCAAGTTTCCGTTCCGATACAGGTAGGCTCCGTTCCGGCTGCAATTTCCGATGGGCGAATTCCCCAATATTCCTCTAAAAAGTCTTTATACACGGCAGTGTCTGTGCCTGCGCAAATAAGGGATTTTAATTTGAAGATATCTTTGGGTTTTAAAGGCGTTTTTTTGATTTTGCTTTTAATTGTAGCACCAAGTAACCTAAAAAACATAAAGGGTGAAAGCTTAAGCAGTGATTTGATACCCGAGCCTGTGCTCGAGCTTTGTGTGCAAAAGCTTTCCGTAATATAGGTAATCACACTGCTCAACCCTGCAAACATATCAATGCCATGCTGAAGACCAAGCTTAAACCCGGCTCTGTTGCGCTCGCCAAAAGACATTTTGGCACCATCTTCCAAGGAAGGCAGATACTGATAATTAAATTCTTCATTGAGTAGCAAAGGGAATAGGCCTGTAGCAAAAGGCAAGGGAGCAAAACCATAGAGCATTTTGTCTCCTGGTCTTAAAAAGAACTCGCCCCGAGCTGTGCTTGTGGACAGCATGGCCACCGCCAACACATTATTTTTATAAACATCAAGCATATTTCTTGTATATGGTGCAAGCTTGATAGGGTGCTTTCCACCCTCCCAAGTGGTTTCAATCCAAATAACAGGCTCTGCCGGTAGCATATCCTTGTCCTTCGACAAAAGAACATCGGCATAATCCGAAAAGGTGGTGAGGGGAACCATTTCACGGAACTCCTTCACACTACGAGGCGTTTTTCCGTTTAAAATCTTCTGTCCAAGACCACTTTTCGACCAAAGCGCAAGTTGCTCTTCCATCAGCCGAAATTGAATTTGCATATATTCATCAATCGTTAAATCCAAAAAACCACAATATTCATCCCAAAGGGCCTCATATTGTCTCTTTTTTAGCTTGTCCACAAATTTCATTTTATTATCTCCATTACTACTTTGTTTTTCTGCAAATTGGTGATAAAGCCTTTAAAAGTCGCTCTGCTTGGAAACATAAATGGTGTTGCAAGTCTATATGCTGGGTATCCTTCAAATATTTTGGGGAATATATAATAATCCTGAAATAGACTATATAGGATATTGCAACCCCCAAAAACGATAAACGCCAACAAAACAAAATCAATACCGGTAAATGCCCATAAGCTCAAATAAAAAAGCATAAAGCAAGGGAGCGCGGGATGACGGCATAGTCCATATGCACCCTTCGTGCATAAAGCAAATTGCTCAGCCTCACAGTAGGTTTTTTTAAATGGAATGGCAAAAAACAACGAATAAACAGTGAGCCCCAAGAAAAGAACTGCCATGAGAAGAACAACTACTTTTCCAAGCAAGGGAAGGGCAAAGTGACTATCGTAAAACAAAATGCCAACTGTCGCAACGACAACCAAGATAAATCCCATCAAAAACTGCAACGATAGAAATTTGTTTTTTATAAAAACCTGGTTTATGTCATACACAAAAAACAGCATAAAGCCTATAAGACCTAACCAAATAAACGGCATAACAAATATCCTTTCGCTTGATTGTATTTTTTGATGATGTATTCCAAAGGCTAGTGCGAGGCAAATCATTGGGAGGTTTCACCTTGAAAAACCGGCGCATAGAGATGCCAAAGTTTATTATATAATATTATTTTTTAAAATACAATACAAATTTCTACTAAAATATACAAAATAATTTTATGCATATTGCTATAAAAAACAGTAAAAATACACATAAACACACGCGTTTTCGGGATGTAATCGCAATGGAATAGAATATAAACAATAGACATACCCCAAAAAAATAGGCCAATGACAGCATATTTTTATGAATTGTGAATGTTGACATATTTTGAAAAAAGAGATAAAATAATATATATTGCCTCATTTGCAGCTCAAAATGCATCCGAGCAACGATTGAAAAGTGGTAACTTGAAAGGAATGAAGGTTAATTATAATGGATATCAGAAGCGAACTTAGAAACATAGCAATTATTGCCCATGTTGACCATGGCAAAACCACCCTGGTTGATTCCATGTTTAAGCAAAGTGGGATTTTTCGGTCCAATGAACGCGTGCAGGAGAGGGCAATGGACTCCAACGACTTAGAGCGGGAAAGAGGAATTACTATTCTTTCCAAAAATACATCGGTACATTATAAGGACTATATTATCAATATTGTCGACACACCGGGTCATGCGGATTTCGGCGGTGAGGTTGAGCGTGTTTTGGGAATGGTAGATGGGGTATTGCTACTGGTGGATGCCTTTGAAGGCGCCATGCCGCAGACCAAATTTGTACTCAAAAAGGCGTTGGAGCTCAATCTTCAGCCCATTGTCGTTGTCAATAAGATTGACAGGCCCTTTGCACGGCCTCATGAGGTAGTGGACGAGGTTTTAGATTTGTTTATTGAACTAGAGGCAGAAGAGCATCAGCTGGATTTTCCGGTGGTGTATGCATCCTCTAGAGAAGGCTATGCAGTGCTTGAAGTCGGAGATGCCAGCGAGGATCTGCAGCATCTTTTCGAAACCATTGTGCAGCAGGTACCACCGCCGTCTGGCGAGTTTGATGGCCCCCTGCAAATGCTGGTGACCAATATTGACATGGATGAATACGTGGGTCGAATTGCGGTAGGGCGCATTGTAAACGGCCGCATGGAAGCGGATCAACCAGTATGTATCTGCAAGAAGGAAGGCAAAACGGAAACAGGAAAAATAAATAAGCTGTATAAGTTTGAAGGTCTGCGCCGTGCGGAAGCACAGTCCGCCTACATGGGCGATATCGTGTGCCTATCCGGCATTGCAAATATTACCATTGGAGAGACCATTTGCAATGTGGATAATCCGAGACCCCTGCCCTTTGCAGACATTGACGAACCCACCATTAGCATGACATTTTGTGTAAACGACAGCCCGTTTTCGGGGCGTGAGGGCAAATTTGTTACCTCTCGGCATTTGAGAGACAGATTATTTAAAGAGATAGAAACCAATCTGAGCATGAGGGTGGAGGAAACCGATTCGGCTGATTCCTTTAAGGTTTCGGGCAGAGGCGAGTTGCACCTTTCCATATTGATTGAAACGATGCGGCGTCAGGGTTATGAATTTCAGGTTAGTCGTCCGCAGGTTATCTTTAAAAAAGTAGACGATGTGCTATGTGAGCCAATGGAGCATTTGATTATTGATGTGCCGGAGGAATATATGGGTGCCATCATGGAAAAGCTCGGTACTCGCAAGGTGGAAATGGTGGATATGCACAACAAAAGCCAAGGGTATACAAGGGTTGAATTTAAAATTCCTTCCAGAGGGCTCATTGGATATCATTCCGAATTTATGTCAGATACAAAGGGCAATGGGATTATGAATCATATCTTGCTTGGTTATGAGCCGTATAAGGGAGAGATCCCCGGTCGTACCAGAGGATCCATGGTCGCATGGGAGGATGGGGATGCCAATGCATACGGAATTTTCAACGCACAAGACAGAGGAGTACTGTTCATTGAACCGGGGCTGAAGATATATCAGGGCATGATCGTGGGAATGAACTCCAAAGAAGATGATATTGTGCTGAATGTCTGTAAGAAAAAGCAGCTAACCAATACAAGAGCTTCCGGGTCCGATGAAAGTCTCAGGCTGATCACACCCATTAGAATGAGTTTGGAGAACTGCCTTGAATTTATCGCAGAAGATGAACTGGTAGAAATTACGCCTAAAAGCATACGGCTAAGAAAAAAGATTTTACACAACGAGATTCGCGCCAAAACAAAAACAAAGGCATAATCATTTTCGGCATAAGTGAAGTGTAAGATTGGCGAGGAAGAACGCATCAATAAAGTATAGTTTGTTGCCTGACAACGACGTCGAAACGGATGATCGACGTTGTTTGTTGGGCAATACTTTTTTTAATTTGAGAAGGAGTGTGCAGATATGGAAGAGAGAAAAACAAAGTATGGCATAATAAGAGGCATCATCACCTTTGAGAATTATGCAAGTGGGGCTCTGAAAGAGTGCATGTTAAATGCCAAAAGCAGTATTCGCCTGCCCTGTGCAAACTTGGTTCCGTCCTACGAAAGAGAAGAAGCAAGAAAAAAACACATCCCCTCGCTCACCTTCTATGAATCAGGCAATCTGAGCAATATTGCATTGCAAAAGCAAACAGAGATTAGCACGCCCATCGGAAAAATCCCGGCAGAGTTTATTACTTTTTATGAGAGCGGAAAGATAAAACGCGTCTTTCCTCAAAACGGGAAATTGTCCGGTTACTGGTCTGAAAAGAATGAATATGACCTAGCGCCAATTATTCGTTTAAAACTGCCTTGTGGACAAATTAATACGAAAATCATCGGCATTCTGTTCTATGAAAGTGGAGCGGTGAAAAGCGTTACACTTTGGCCTGCAGACTTTATCATGGTACATACGCCCTGTGGAGAGTTGCCACTTCGCATTGGCATTGCATTTTATGAAAGCGGTGCCATCCGATCGGTTGAACCACGCAGGTCTGTCATTGTTGGCACTCCAATAGGGGAGCTGAGTGCATTCGATACAGAGGCAATTGGTATTCATGCAGATATCAATTCGTTAGCATTTGATGAAGAAGGTGGTATAGCATCGCTCACGACATCGGTAAACACAGTTACTGTGAGAGCGGATTGCGGCAAGGAAGTGGTATACCACCCAGGCACAGTAATGAGTCATTTTGCTGAGGATATGATGAGTATAACACCCTTGAAAATATCGTTCACCAAGGAGACAGTTTGTTTCAACAATAGTGCGGCGGATACATATCCCATTACTGGACACGAGTTTTTTATTGGAAAGTTCGATATCAATAAAGAGAAAATGTGCAATGAGTGCGAAAAGTGCTCATAAAGAAAACCGTTACAATAAGTAAGAAAAAGCATTGCATATGATGCTGCTTTGTGATATAATTTTGTATGCGCTAGTTGCAATAGGATTGTGATCATTCATGGCAACATATATGGAAGTAGTTACTGCAAAATATCTTTTTCGGGGGTAAATCACATATGCAAAATCGAGGCGTTATGGCGGACAAAGTTATTATTTCTTTGATCTATGCTTATCTATCCCTGCCAATTCTCATGCTCTTTTTCGGTTGGTTTCGGTGGTACGTGGCACTGCCATGTGCGCTCATGCTCATGACGGGTCTTGTCATTTCCGTGAGGTCAGGTTTTGAATATGCCGCTCCTGCAAGCGATATTTTTTCGAAGTATAAATGGGCTATCGCCGTGGTTGCACTATTTTTATTGGTTTTAACCTCAGGGATTGGGGGCATATTTTATCAAAATTGGGATTTTCATTCGCGTAATGCCATTTTTCATGATTTAATAAATCTTCAGTGGCCTGTAAAGTACGATTATCAAGGGGATGTTGCGCTATCCGCCGCAATAGGCAAAATGGGCATGATGGATTATTATTTTGCATCTTGGCTACCCGCTGCCATGCTTGGCAAGGTGTTTGGGTGGGATGGAGCCAATATCAGCCAGCTGATTTGGACTTTTCTTGGCATACTCGGCGCATTTTATCTCTATGTACGCAAAATAGGAAAAATCGGTTTATGGGCGATTTTCATTTTCATCTTTTGGAGCGGTCTAGATTACGTCGGGCAGATCATATTTCGAGTTAATTCCTACAGTAGTTTGCAATCTTTTATGAAAACATTGCCAACAGTGCACATGGAATGGTGGGCGAGCCATTTTCAATATTCCTCTTTTGTTACACAGTTATTTTATGTATTCAACCAAGCTGTGCCCGCATGGCTTGTGACGTATCTTATTTTAAACCAGAAAAATCTCAAAGTGATTGTGTTCACTGCATTTTTACTTGTGCCATATGGACCTCTGCCCTTTATTGGCACTTCGCTACTGCTTACTTTTGCAGTGTTTTTTGGAATAGATAATTTGAACTTGCGCTTTGGAGCAAGGATTAGTATAAAAAAGGTTGCAGGCAATATTAAAAGTGTATTTACATATACAAACACGTTGCTTATACTGCCGATGCTGCCGCTTATGCAATTTTTTCTGATTAATCAAGGTGGACAGCCCAAAGGATTTATTACCGATAAGATACCAAAAGATTTTGAGGGATTGAAAAGCTTTCTTCTGCATTTGCTTTTATTTTGTTTTTTTGAATTTGGATTGGCAGCACTGCTTCTCAAAAAGTGGTGTAATAAAAAGTTGCTGGCATTTGTATGCATCGTATTAACACTCATTCCCCTCTATTATGTGGGATTATACAATGATTTTGTGATGCGTGCTTCCATACCGCTTTTGTGCATTTTGTCACTGATGACGGCGAGCGTGATGTCCGATTTGATGGGTAGCCTTCAATGGCGTAGGAAAAAAAGTGTAGTAGAGATAGAGTCGATACTCATGCCGGCGATGCCGCAAGGGGCGGGAAGTGAACCGGAGGAGAATTTGCAATCTTCTGTTGAGGAGATAGGGCAAGAGGAGTACATGGCGCAAGAGAGCCTGCATGTACCCGATCAATTATTGCAAGAAGGCGATGAATTATCGCAACCAATATGTTGTGAAAAGCTGCAGGAAGAGCCTTTTATACAAGAGATGCAGAGCACCTCGGAAGAATGCATGCCGGAAATATGCGAAGAGGAACCAATGCCGGTGATAGTGTATAAAAAGAGTTATCGGATTGCACTTGCCTTGGGATTAGCGGCTTTTATCCTTGTTGCAGCGTTGACGGGCACCGCAGAAATACACCGTTCACTGGATAATTCCAAAGGCAAGCTATTTGTGGAAGATAAATTAGTTGCGGATGCATGGAAAACCTTTTTGACTTCAGAGGAGGAGGGGGACGGGCAACGCAAACAGAACATCAAAAGCTATGTGGCGAAATATGAGGAGAATAATTTTATCTTTCGATTTATCATGAAATAAGAATAAAATAGCGATTGAATAGGAATATCATAAAGACGGACAAGCTTAATAGAACAAAGCAAAAAATAATAGAAGCATGAAAGGGAGGCCATGAACATGTCAAAAACAATTATGGGAATTCAGTTACAGCAGCGGCATGAAACCGCAAAGGAAGTGCAGGAGATTTTAACCCAATATGGCTGCTTTATCAAAACACGCCTCGGTGTGCATCAAGCTTCGGAGGATGCATGCAGTGAGCAGGGACTTATCATTTTAGAGTTTATCAACCATGCAGACAAAGAGGTTGGCGAAATGGAAAAAGCATTGTCTGCCATTTCATCGGTTATCGTAAAAAAAATGGAATTTTAAGGCCAAAAAATGCGTAGAAAGAGGAGGGGA
>CAZQDP010000006.1:0-29330 GCA_964592375.1 uncultured Eubacteriales bacterium
CAAGACTGAAAAATGTTGCATCGGCTAAAAATGTTCCCGTGATTGATTTTAACACAGACATGACGCAAATCAATAACACATTGCAGGCAAGCAGTCCCACTTCGACTATTATTGGGAGCGATAGAATACATCCGCTGCAAAACGGACACAATCTGATGGCCTATTTATTTTTGAAGGCACAAGGATTTTCCGGCATTGTATCCGATGTGGAGATTAATTATGCTACCGGCCTTGTTGTAAAAAGTACCAATGCAAATATTGCGAATGTAGCAAAGGTGGGGAGCGTTTTGCAGTATCAATATACGCCACTTTCCCTGCCCATTTTAGCAGATGGCTACTACAATACGGTTTCCGGCTGGGGCGCAAACATTGATGAGCTCAACCAAGAGCTTTTAAAGGTTACTGGTGTTCCGGCAGGGTCATATCGAGTGAAAATGGATGGAGTAACCGTTGGGCAATACTCTGAAAGTCAAATAGCAAGTGGAATTAACCTCGCGACACTTGCAAACAATCCGGAGAAAACGAAGCTCACTGCCATTCGAACAAAAAGCGAAGACAAATATAATACGGAAATTAAACTACGTGACCTTGCATTTACGTTGTGGATGATGTCGATTTATGGATACACAGATATTAATGCATATAAAGCCGATAAGTATGCCGGCATGGATGCATTTAACCAAACACGTCTTAACAATGCGGTGTACGCATATAGCAACACAGAACTGATTAAAACTCAAATTGCCGAAAAGGAAGCGGCCTTAAAGACGGCAGCCTCTCCGGCACTCATTGAAATGGAGCTTACAGACCAGGCTGATGTAACGCCATCCCCGGCGCCAACACCGGATGCTTCAAAATCTATTCTTTACGAAAGCTTTGACAGCTTTCCGGTGCAAGAATACACGCTTCCGGCATCACAAAATGGATGGAACATGTCCAGCGGCGAAGCGACAACTGCAAAAATGCAGGCAATTGAGGAAAATGGTAACAAATATTTTAAAATGTCAAGAATATCGGCTCCTACTGCTAACAACTCACCAATAATGGAAAAATCATTCACGGCGCAAACCGGTATATTTACCGTAGAAGCCGATCTAAAATATCCGGCAGGAACGGAACAGGTATATATTAGACTTACCGGCGCAAACAATAATGCCGGAGGAAGAGGATGGGTGCCCGCGGTAGGCATTAACTTATCTTCTGCAGGAGCATTTTCCGCATTTAATCAACTTGATGGTGCAGGTACAGGTAGCATTGCATCCGGACTGGATGCAACCGCATTTCAGCACATGAAGGTGGAAGTCAATGTGCCGAAGAATGTGTTTAAGGTTTATGTCAATGGCAGCAGCACTGCTGTTACCAATCCCAGAGCAATTCCAAGTCCAAACACAAAAGGCAGAACAGCGGATGAATGGGACTTTAGAGAAAGTGGTAATGTCATCTGGTCAAACATCAATAAGGTAGATGTCTGCCTTGCAAACTCAACAACTGTAGGGAGCACTGGCGCGGTTGATAATGTATGGGTTTATGATCAATACACTTACTATGGAACTACGCCTGCACCAACGACGGTTCCCACCGCAACTCCGGTGTCAACACCCACACCCACGCCCACCGTCACACCCGCCACCACACCGACATCCACTTCTACCATAACAGCTTCGCCCGGAGAAACTCCGGATCCTTCGAAGGTTATATTATATGATGATTTTCAAACATACACGGCACAAACCTATGCAATGGGAACGCCCATTGGTGCATGGAGTCTTTCGTGCTCTGCAGAAGCCGCTACTACAGAGAGCGCCATTGTAAATGAATTAGGCAATCAATTTATGACTTTGAAAAGGAAAACTGTCTCTACTGCGAATAATATGCCCATGGCAGCAAGATCCATTACGCCTCAAACCGGCAGATTTATCGTGGAGGCGGATATGCGAACCATTGCAGCCACGGGGGATGTCATATACTTGAGGCTAACAGGGGCAAATAATAGTTCCGCGAGAAGCTGGGTGCCTCCTGTTGGCATTAGCCTTAGTCCTGCAGGCGCACTTGTCGCCTTTAATGACCCAAGCGGAACAGGATCGGTCACTGCTGCATCCGGCCTCGCAGGAAACACATTTCATCACATCAAACTGGATGTCAACATTACCACGCAATCCTTTAGAATATACCTTAACAGAAGTCTTTCTGCACTTGTAAACACTTCAACCGGCGGCAGAGACTGGCCGTTTAGAGAAAGTGGAAGCATCACTTGGAGCAATATCAATAAAATCGATTTTTGTTTAAGCTCTGCTGCTCTGTTTGAAGCGGGAGTTGATAATGTACTGATTTACGATCCGAGCGTGTATACGCCTCCGGCTGTGGATGATGTCATTTTTAGCGATAAATTTGATCAGTATACTGCAGGTGCGCCGCAAGCACCATGGAGCAATGCTTCCAGTGCTGGTGCCAGTGCCTCGATTGTGGACAATGCACCCGCAAATACAGGCAAAGCAATGAAGCTTTCCACTGCATCGGGAGCGACAAGTGTCATTCAAGCTGTAGGCAAAAACACGGTTGCTTTTGCTACGCAAACAGGTAAATTTAATGTTCGTAGCAGGGTGTATGTACCATCCACTTCGCAGAAAGGTTTGCAATTGCGATTGTGGTCACCTAGCTATTCATTTCCTTACGCAGTAGGCGTTGTAGCATCCACTACCGGAAGTGTTTTAGCGATTACAGACCCAAGCGGCCTCAACCCTTCGGCTGCATATACAAAGGATGCATGGAACACCATAGAGGTGGAAGTAGATATTTCAAACCAACGATATCGATTTAAGGTCAATGATGGCACATATGGTGCATATGCTGCATTTAGGCCCAACGCATCGGGATCGCCTCAAACCAGCATCAGCATGATTGACTTTGCAGATGAAGCATCCAACAAAACGAGCGAGCTGTATATAGATGATGTCTATATTTATAAAACAATGCAAACAGTGCTGCCTGACATGGAAATGAGCGTAGCAGGATTTGTGGTGGATGGAGATGAATTTAATACCGCCAATGTGGTTACAAAAGCAGGGGACGCCAAAATCAATATGCTTTTAACAAATAACCTGGAAAGCGCTGTGACACCCGTCGTCATCACCGCAGTATACAACGGCAATAAGTTAGCAGCACTCACTAAAAAAGAAATTCCAATTGGTAGTGGAAAAATTGCGTCAACAGAGCTTTCCGTTACAATTCCAGACCAGATTTTGGATGGCAGTGTGAAAGTCATGTTTTTAAGTGACACAATCAACTTAAAACCGTATATGGCTCCCTATACTATTCCTCTGAAAATTGCAAACGAACTGCGTATGCCGAATGTTTTTACCAGCAACATGGTGTTGCAAAGAAATGAACCCATCAATGTATTTGGCGAAGCACCAAGTGATGCGCAGGTCACCATTTCGTTTAATGGAAAACAAACAAGTACAACAGCCCATAACGGACGGTTTATAGCAGCCCTTCCCCAGGAGGGTGCATCCTTTGATGGAAAGGACCTTACGGTTACAGCGGTAAAGGGGAGTTACAATAAAACCTTGACATATACAAACGTGGTGGTAGGGGATGTTCTTTACGCCTCCGGACAGTCTAATATGCAGATGGCTATATCAGGACTAAACATTACGCCCACAACGGTTCCGGAAAACTTCCGATTATTTACCGTATCAAACGTGAAGGATATGTATACAAGAGTGAATAATCCGAACAGCCTTAGCGAAAGATGGAAGATAATCAATACAGGATCAGATGCAAGAGCAAGCTCTGCTGTGATGTATTATATCGTTGAGTTTATGCGAAACAATGGCGTAACCGATGCGCCCATTGGTGTTATCCATTGCTCGTGGGGAGGAACATCCATAGAAAGCTGGTATAGCTATGATGCATTTAACAATAGCACAGATGCAACCTTAAATAATGTATATAACAGGTATATGAATAATATTGAGCTAGGCTCTCAGAAGATTAAAACTGCAAGGCTTTACTATTCCATGGTGCGTTCGGTTATGCCGTATACGATTAAGAGTGTGGTTTGGTATCAAGGAGAGAGTGATGTAGGATATGCATATGATGTAATGCTGAAAAAATTTATTGAGGATTACAGAGTGAAATGGGGCATTTCCAGTTTGCCGTGCTTTGTTGTACAACTACCGGGCTATACGCAACCAAGCTGGCCGTCCTTCCGCTTAAAGCAGTGGGCGGTTACGAAAACCACTCCTTACACCTATGTGGGAATCACAAATGATACAGGTAACCCTGCCGACATTCATCCTACGGATAAAAGTGTGGTGGGCGAAAGAATGGCAAGGCTCATGATGAATAAGCTTTGGAGCATTGATATTCCTTACAGCGGACCTGTATACAAGAGCAAGACGATTAATGCAAATCAGATTACACTGAGTTTTGATTATGTAAGTGATGGTCTGCATGGCGCGCTTGGAAGCATGAATACCGATGGGACATTGCCGGGCTTTGAGATTGCAGGTTCAGATGGGGTTTGCAAAGCTGCAACAGCTACAATTGTGGGTGATACTGTGGTGGTATCCTCTACGCAGGTGGCGTCTCCGGTGAATGTACGCTATGCGTACACAGACATACCGTTTAAGAGTCTATGCAATGTAACAGGTCAGCTCAAGCTTCCCTGCGGACCCTTTAGAACGGATGGGCTTTACTAGATTTTAATACTACTTTTGGTGGGCATCGTAAACGGTGCCCACTTTTTTGTGCAAAAATATATAAATAGTGCACAAAAATAGTACAAACATTTGATGTAAAATAGATAAATTTAATAAAAAGTATTGTCATTTGGGATGCAATAGTGATATAATAAAATAATTAGAAAAATATGCCTATTAAGCTTTCGTTTTATACTATTTTGATGATGCTTTGGGTAATCAGTTTTTAGTGATGGTAGCATCATGTAAAAGTACTGGCGAAATACGGAATCAATATGGAAACCCACGGAGCACGAAGGCATATTTGAATGCATGAGTGGAGGGCGGTACAAGATGCTGAAAAAAGGCATGATTATCCTGTCTGCATTAGGCTTATACTGCTTGCAGTGCGTTGCAGCAGAGCCATGGATTACCCAGCAGAGAATAAAAAGAATGGAGGATATCCGAAAGGCATTGGGCGCACCAAGGCCGTACTTTTGGATATTTACTTCCTTTGCTGTGATGCTCATTGTTGCCATGGTAGTTTATGTGCGAGGGTTTGATGCATTCAAAGTGGAAGCACAGAAACAAGATGACCTTCGTAGTCATCCCTATGGAGCTACGCAGGAAAATCCTGAAGCATTGCATAGCTCAGAGTGCCAGCCCCAGGCGCTTCATGATGTATCACAGTCCGGGGCATGCCCTGCACCTTTTAGTGATATGCCAAATCAAATAAGCCGGGAGGTGCAAGATGAGCAGTAAACGCGCACAAGCAATCCCCGGTTACTTGGATGCACTTGATGGCATTCGCGCCATTGCTGTTATCATGATTGTGATTTTTCATAATTGGCAACAGAGCTGGATAGGATTTGATATTAAAATAGTTCAATTTGTAATACCGCTGGCTGAACTTCAGCGATATGGATACTTGGCACTTGAAATGTTTTTTGTGATGAGTGGATTTTGCCTGATGTATCCTGTTGCGCGACATATGTTAGAAGGTGCAAAGGACTTCGACTGGAAAGATTTTTTTATCAAACGTGCCAGACGAATTCTGCCTTCCTACTATTTTGCTCTCGCTATCATGTATATTTTTCCAATACTTGGCGGTGGCATTTACAAAAAACCACCCGCAGAAGCACTCAGAATGCTATTTGCTTGCCTCACCTTTACTCACAATTTTTGGCCTGAAGTGGATGGCGCTATGGTGGCAACCGCATGGACGCTTGCAGTTGAGGTGCAGTTTTATCTCTTGTTTCCACTTTTTGTTTGGTGCTTTAAGAAAAGACCCGTTCTAACATTTGTCATGATGAGTGTTATAGGAAACGTAGCACGTTATATTTACATGTTGCCAGAAAAGGTGACGATTGTTCAGCGCATGGCGGTACTCGGCTACATTGATATGTTCGCACTTGGTATGATTGGTGCATATGTTTTGGTTTATCTGCGAAATCATGCCAACCTAAAAATGTTAGCTCCTATGATGACGATGTTATCCATCGTTTCCACAGCTATTTTATGGGAGTTTATCAAGTGGCTTGCAAAGTCTAACGTACCTAATTTGGATAAGTCCATGTATTGGCAAACTTTGTATCGTTATCCGTTTTCTTTTGCAATCGCTATTTGGATTGTATCCACTTGTCTTGCCTCGCCGTTTTGGGCCAAAAAAGTGTTTGGGAACAAGGTGATGATTTTTTTCTCAACCATTTCATACAATTTATTTTTATGGCATCAAAACATCAATATATTTTTTAGGCGAAAAAACATTCCTTTTGTTGCGGAAGGGTTGCCTCAGAATAATCATGATGCCATGATTAAATATATGTGTTTGACCTTGGGTATCAGCATTTTGGTATCGGTGACAATTACATATGCCATAGAGTTGCCTTTCGCAAAATACTCACTTGTAGGAATTTGCAGAAATATTGTTCATTATGCAAAAGAAAAGCTATTGAGAAGAAGGCAGGAAAAAGAAAAGCAACTTGAAGCATAGTGGCGGCAGATTGGATTTTTGTATTGATGCATTTTCATGCGTTTGGTGGGCATCGTAAACGATGCCCACTTTATTTTTGAAATATAAATTTAATATTGCAATTGACAGGAATAGTATAGATGATGTAGAATATACGTATAGTAGATAAAAGAGCGGCTATCTTTTTTATCTGTATATAATAATGGTGACATATGGGTTTTTTGAAAGGACGAGAAATGATGAAACGATATATTTGTGCTTTGCTTGTATTGATGCTTTGCAGTGCGTTTACGGCTTGCTACGATACTGATAGTAAAATCAATCAGGAATATCAATCAGACCGTTTCGCTTTGTCTTTTAAATACACCGAGCCTTTGGGCAAGCTTACAGAAACCGAGCAGGGTGTATATTATCAGTGGCCGGGCGTGATGGAGATGTATTTAACCTCTTTTTTTGTGGCATCACTGGAGGATGATATTATGGTGCAACTTGGGGAGGAGCTTCAAGAGGCATTTCCGGATGCCGGAAATGTAGAAACGAAGGATGGTGTATACTTTGGTGTGCCCGGTTTTGCGGTTAATTTTGATGTATCGGAAAACGTAGCAGATGGCAAGGTTACTTTATATTATATGACAGATGGAAATCTATCGTATTCTGTATTTGTAAGAACATATCCGGCAGGTAGCAAAAAAGTAGCACTCGCGGCGCAGATTGCTACCAGTGTGATACTCAATCCACCACCCCAGGAGCAAACGCAAAAGGCGGCTGAAAATGCACCGAAGCTAAAACCGAACATTATTCCCGACTAATAAAAATGAATAGGGTACTTTGTATTTGTGCAAAGTACCTTTTTTATTGCCGGAATATAAATATGGAATAAAACGAAAATTTTTCTTGAAATTTGCGTTTAAAAGAGATATAATAATAAAGATTGAAATAGGACAGGTAGGTAATGATATGAAGCATAAGGAAATGGTGCTAGAGTTTATACGGTATGTATTTGTTGGAGGATTTGCTTTTATAGTGGATTTTGCCACACTGGCACTTTGCAAGGAATATATTTTTGCCACATTAGGAAGTGTTGGTCTTTATTTAGCAGTATTTGCAGGATTTATGACTGGAATTGTTGCCAATTATATGTTATCCTTATGGTTTGTTTTCGTCAATGACAAGCAGAAAGAGAAAGGCAGAGGTCTATCTGCTTTTTTATTGTTTGTTATCATTGGTATCATTGGACTGGGTCTTACGGAACTTGGTATGTGGGCTGGCGTAGAAGTGGTTGGAATGCATTATATGATTACCAAAATAGGTGTTGCAGCTATTGTACTCATTTGGAATTATGCGGCAAGAAAAATTTTTATTTTTAAGTAGCGCTTGGCAAAAGAAGGCTAAAAAAGCAGCAGGAGGATGAAAATATGTCAAAAAAAGCAATCATCATAGGTGCAGGTCCGGCAGGACTGACGGCTGCATATTACCTACTCAAACAAACAGATATTATTCCCATTATTTTAGAAGAAAGCGGAGAAATCGGGGGGATATCACGTACGGCGCAGTATAAGGGGAACCGTATAGACATAGGAGGACATCGGTTTTTTTCTAAAAATGATGATGTGATGAAGCTTTGGCAGACATTGATGCCTCTGCAAGGAGCCGCTTCAATAGATGATAAAAAATTAAAGCGTGAAAAACCAATGGCGCAGGGCGGACCGGATCCTGAGCAGGAGGATAGGGTGATGCTCATGCGCACCCGTATTTCGCGCATCTTTTATTTGCGCAAATTTTTTGATTATCCCATTTCGTTTAAGCTGGAAACCTTTGCAAATATGGGGCTCTGGCGCACCTTGCAGGCCGGATTTGGATATATGTGGTCGGCTATTTTTAAACGCGAGGAAAAATCACTGCGGGATTTTATGATCAATCGATTTGGCACACCGCTTTATAAAATGTTTTTTGAAGATTACACGGAAAAAGTATGGGGCAGAAATCCGAAAGATATTGCGGCGGACTGGGGATCACAGCGAATCAAAGGGCTTTCCCTTTCCAAAGCAGTGCTCACCATGCTGAGAAAAACATTTGGCGGTGGCAAGGAGGATAAAAATATAGAAACCTCGCTTATTGACCAGTTTATTTATCCCAAAAAGGGCCCCGGTCAGTTATGGGAAATCATGGCGGATGAGGTAAGAAAAATGGGAGGCGTCATTCAAATGCACACCAAAGTGGTGGGGCTACATACGAAGGACGGGCAGGTCATTTCTGTAGATGCAATAGGGAAGAATGAAAATGAAAATATAATGGGAGATTTGTTTATTTCCACCATGCCCATCAAGGACTTAGTAGCTGGCATGCAACCGGAAGCACCTGCAACTATTCGAGAGATTACCTCAAAACTGCCATATCGTGATTTTATTACGGTTGGTCTTTTGGTCAGTGGACTTAAAATTAAAAATCAGACCAAAACACCCACCATCGGCAATATTGTACCGGACTGTTGGATTTATATTCAAGAGCGGGACGTGAAACTGGGTAGATTACAAATTTTTAATAACTGGTCGCCATATATGGTGAAAGACATAGAAAACACGGTGTGGATTGGCCTTGAATACTTTTGCAATGAGGGAGAACCTATGTGGGTTATGCCCGATGAGGAATTTATCCGTTTTGCTGCTGATGAGCTTGCAAAAATTGGGATTATTGCAAAAGAAGATGTCATAGATGGCGTTCGTATTAACGTGAAAAAAGCATATCCTGCTTATTTTGGCACTTACGAAAAATTTGATATGGCTCGTGCATATTTGGATGGGTTTGATAATTTATATTGTATCGGAAGAAACGGCCAACATAGATACAACAATATGGATCATTCCATGCTCAGTGCCATGGAGGCTGTCAATGTTATTCTGTCGAATTCCAATGATAAGAGTAGCATATGGAATGTAAACACCGAAGAAGAATACCACGAAACAAAGAAATAATTTGGGAGGTATTTTGAAGTGAATGGACAAAGTGCATATGCATATTCTATTATCTTTACTTTTTTTGTGCTTGCTGCCATTTTTATATGGGATATGTTTTTGGAAAGAAAAAAGGCAGCAGAGGGGATCCTACAGCCCGAAATAGAGGGGAATGGGAACCAAAGATATATTACTGAAATTTGCATTTTTATTGGCGCATTAATCGTTTTTTATCTTTTTAATCGTCATCAATTTATTGTTTATAACAATTATTCCTACTTTGCCGAAGCACTGCTGCATGGGAAGCTTTCTGTGCCCACTATGCCGCAATATTTAGAATCCATCGAGTTTAAAGGCTTCCGATATATGCATTTTGCACCCGGGCCGTCTTTGCTCTGCATTCCTTTTGTTGCCGTATTTGGAGTGGGTGGCTTTAATACTGCATATTTATGCATGGCTTTGGGAGCTGCCAATGCACTCTTTTTCTACAAGATATTAGAAAACATGGGTCTTGGAAGCAGAAGGGAGCGTATTTGGCTTAGTGCATTCGCTGTGCTAGGTACGGTGCATTTCTTTTTAACTGCAGTAGCACATTCTTGGTTTTTGGGTCATGTGGCTACGCTATTCTTCCTTTTGATTGCAATGGTTTTTATTACAGTGCCAAATCCCAAGCATCAAGGCTTATATTCTTTTTACAGTGGTTTGTTTTTTGGCTTGGCAGTGACCTGCAGAATATCAACAATCCTTGGCGTGGTGTTCTTTGCTGGATATATCATCATCCATCAAGAAAACCGCCTTAAAAATCTGTTATTTTTTGCGGGAGGCGCAGCCATACCCGGATTCTTTTACATACTTTACAATTATATCCGCTTTGGCACATTCATGGATTTGGGGTATAATCTTACCTATATGAAAGATAAGCACAGGCCTGAATATGATACCATGCAAAGTCTTGCGCCTTCCGAGCAACTGGCCTATCTATATGATCTACAAAAGCGTTTTGGCGGTCCGCTGCAGCTGCAATATATGAAAACCAATCTGTATTCCATATTTCTTTTGAGTCCGAAATTTACTTCGGCATTTCCATATGTAATCCCGACGATGGCAGGCGTTTCCGTTACCTTTACTTCGCCGGCACTATATTTTGCCGTACTTTCAAATTGGAAAAAACCCCTCACTTACGTTTTGTGGGCCACGGCCCTGCTTGCTGCTATTCCGTTTACACTAAACTATGGAAATGGCATGGCACAGTTTGGAATGCGTTACTCGATGGATTTTACGCCGTATCTACTTTTACTGGCATGTGGGGGACTATTGCCGCTTAAATGGTATAAAAAAGCCATCATTTTATTGTGTATACTGCTCAATGCATGGGGGCCGCTATTTTGGAATAATTTCTATATTCGATAATAGAAAATGAAGAATGAAAGGCTGCCTACGCTTTTTCAGGCGTTCTTAGCTATCATGAAACAACAACGAAGGGATGAAATACATGAAGGTACTTATTGTGGGCGGTGGTGGGCGTGAACATGCCCTTGCGCTAAAAATAATGCAAAGCCCAAAAGTTGCACAAATCATTTGTGCACCAGGCAATGGAGGCATGGCTTCCATTGCAAAATGTGTGCCCATTCGTGCAACAGACATAGAAGGGATGCTTTCGCTTGCCAAAGAGGAAAAAGTAGATTTGGTTGTGATTGCTCCTGACGATCCGCTTGTTATGGGAATGGCAGATGCATTTGAAGCGGCTGGAATGAAAGCCTTTGGCCCCAATGCCGCCGCCGCTGCCATTGAAGGCAGTAAAGTGATCGCAAAAGAGATTATGGAAAAATACCATATTCCAACAGCAGGATACCAAGTTTTTAAGGATGCAAAAGAGGCACTTGCTTATATTCAGGCACAAAATTCATATCCAACCGTGATAAAAGCAGAAGGGTTGGCGCTTGGTAAAGGCGTTGTACTGGCAAAGGATTATGCTGAGGCTGAGAAAGCAATTACAGAAATGATGGTAGATAAAATTTTTGGCAATTCGGGTAGCAGAGTAGTCATTGAGGAATTTTTAACCGGCCCGGAGGTTTCTGTACTTGCATTTACAGACGGCACAACTATAAAACCCATGGTTAGCGCACAGGATCACAAAAGAGCATTTGATGGGGATGAAGGTCCAAATACCGGCGGAATGGGCACGTTTTCTCCTTCGGAAAAGTATACAAAGCAAATAGAAGAGCAGTGCATGCGTGAGATTTTTATTCCCACCATAGAAGGCATGAAAAGCGAAGGCAGAACCTTTCGTGGCACGCTGTTTTTTGGGCTGATGCTCACAGAAAACGGCCCGAAGGTCATTGAATATAACTGCCGATTTGGCGACCCTGAAACGCAAGTGGTGCTTCCAAGGCTTAAAACCGATATTGTAGAAATTATGCTATCCGTCATAGATGGTACACTGGCAGATATTGATATCCAGTGGGAGGACAATGCGGCGGTATGTGTCGTGGCGGCCTCGGGAGGATATCCCGGGCGTTATACTACAGGAAGAAAAATAGCAGGACTGGACACGGCACAGCAAATGGAGGATATTACGGTATACCATGCAGGAACTGCTCTTTCGGGCGAAGATTATGTCACAGCGGGCGGACGGGTTTTGGGCGTTACTGCCACTGCGAAGACCATCTGGGAAGCCAGAGAGAGGGCTTATCATGCAATAGAGCAGATTGCCTTTGAAGGAATGCATTACAGAAAAGACATTGGAATAAAGTGAAGTTAAATATCCTTTTGATACTGCCTACGGTAATGCGCAGGAGTTTGCCCTACGGAGCGCTTAAAAACGTAATTAAAATAGGTGCTCGTCTCAAAACCGCAAGCAAAGGCAATCTCATACACGGGCATGGTGGTATACGCCAGCATCTCTTTCGCTTTACTAAGACGATAATGATTGATATAATTCCCTGGGGTAATGTTTAGCGAATGCACAAATATTTTGTGAAAATAGTTTGTGCTCATATTGACATGCTCAGCAATAGCGGATACATCAATATCTTTGTTAAAATTGTTTTTAATATATTCCTTTGCTTTTATAATGGCCGGATAATGTGGAGAGCTTTCCTTGGACTGGCTTAAAACATCCTGCCCGTCAAGATACATTTGATAGATAAGCCTCATCAGCAATGACCGTGTTCTGATATCCGACACGACATTGTGATTAATCTGCTCGTTTAGTATTCCTTGAAAAACATTGCAGTACCAATCAGGGGATGGCACCATGAAAAGCGGAGGAATACCATCCAGTACAGGATTGATATACAGTGGCTGTGCAGGTTGGGGAACACCAAACTTGTACACAGTATCGGAAGGCTTTTTATCACCGGTAATGTCGATGACCATTGTATAGCAAATGGAAGGATAAACACCTTGAAGCGTTTGGCCGGGCCTACGAAAATTGATCATGCCGCTTTTGGTTTGATGAAACACATTGTCAATCACAATACCGCCCTTGCTAAAAACATAGTACTCTATTTCATAATCATACGCATATCGACCGCGAGACTTCGTATTCTGGGCAATTCCACTGCGATCGAAGTAGCTGATTTTAAGAAGCTTTGGTTTGATAAGTTCTGTTGGGAGATTTTCATTCACACACATCTTCTCCATTTCAAAATATTGTGAAGGGCATTGTCGTTCCTTCTTTCTAATGTGTTTTATTTTATCATAGAATTTTGACATTTTCAATAGAATATTTTATTTACTTTCTAAGGACGATTGGATATAATAAAAAATGGCAGTATGCAAGATATTTGCCAATAAAAAATGCGGACGAGCATGTCCGAATGATGTAGGGAGACATTGATATGAATGTTGTCTTTTTATTATGCGATACGATGACAAGAGAAAAACTAACGGTTTATAATCATGGCAATGGTCCTTACGCATCTATTAAAACACCAAATATAGATAAATTGGCAAAAAGATGCGTAACATTTGACAATCATTATATGAATTCTGCGCCATGTATGCCGGCTAGAAGGGATTTATTTACCGGGCGCATTGAATTTCCTTGGCGTAGTTGGGGCCCAAGAGAGACTTTTGACCCCGATTGGTCTGTGGATACGAAGGATACCGAGATTTTTAGCTGTATGTTTACCGATCATGCGAACACCTTTGATGCAGGTGGAGAAAACTACCATCTTCACTTTGATTTGTATCATTTTATCAGAGGGCATTACAATGATCACTGCAGCACAACGGATATACAATATACCGGCAAACCATCCTTTCTAAAACAGGTATATCGAAAAAATAGAGAAAGCATCAAAAATCCAGATGATACTTATGTGGCAAAAAATTTATCGGCCGCTGCAGAGTGGATTGATAACTATGCTACAACGCATATGCCGTTTTTTATGTATATTGATGAATTTGATCCCCATTGGCCTTTGGATCCACCACCGCCATATAACGAGTTATACTTAAAAAATAAAGAGTTACTGGAATGTGGGTTTGATGGATTTTACCACTCAGGCAGTGCAAAGGATTATTCAAGCGATGAAATAGAATGGCTCAGGGCACAAATGGCAGGAAAGCTGACCATGACAGATTTATATATCGGAAAACTGATGGATGCACTGGATCGGCAGGGTTTATGGGAAAATACTGCGTTTATTTTAACTTCTGATCATGGCGAATATATCGGAGAGTATGGGCTTATGAGCAAGGGAAGCGGCCCCAGTTATCCGATTTTTTCTAAAATTCCATTATTGATAAGCTACCCGGGTGCCTCCTGTAGCGGCAATAGAATGAATAATCTTACCTGCGCTGTAGATATAAACGCTACTGTTCGAGATATACTCGGAATTGGTGTGCCAGATTGTAGTCATGGTGAGTCGTTACTGCCACTTCTAAGTGGCACCGGCAGTTTTCTTAGAGAGGAAGTGCTTTATGGCTGGTGGGGGAAAGGATTTTATTGGACTGATGGGCGATACCTGCTGTGCAAAGCACCCGAAAAGGACGGCCCACTGTATCAATATGGTACAAATCTTGGAGAAAAGCATATTGGACTAAAAAATCAATATTTTGATCGATACGAAAATGCACAAATGGGAAAATTTTTACCTCATACGGATCGTCCGGTATATCGGGTGCCGTCAGATGGCATGGCATATTCTTCTAAAGATGCGGATTTTGATGCACTTTTTGATATGCAACTCGATCCGCAATGCGAGCATAATCTTTATTTTGAGGATGTGGAACAGAGGGAAGCATGTACCCGAAGGCTCATCAAATATATGCACAAAATCGAGGTACCGCACGAGCATTTTGAACGGTTAGGTCTTGTTCCCGAGTACAGATAGAAATCATGAATGAAAGTGCCTGAGCAGATTATGGCTTGCTGCTGAGGCACTTTTTGTATATGCACTTCATGCCAATAGCCCCAAGGGGGGCGCTCACCACAATGGCAAGGATGGCGGCAATAAAAATGACATGAGCAGACAACATTGCAGAAGATAGCACCATGGAACCAACGGTTGCCTGCACAGTGGCTTTTGGAATATTGGCCACCATGCAGAACAGCTTTTCCTTTTTCAGCAGATGCGTACCCATAAGGCTTATCCATACCCCTGCACTTCGGAAGAGTAGGCCGATAAAAAGAACGAGCAGTATTGCCCAACTCGGAGCAATAGAAGCCCTTGTATCTATCATGGCACCCACTAAAACAAACAGCATAATCTCTGTTGGAATCCAGAGCTTTGAAAATTTTAACTGTACCTTGCTCACTAAATTCGGACACAGCATGCTGAGCCCGATGCCCATGGCCATCACGCCAGTAAGGCCGGAGAGTGGAAAAGAAACAAATCCTTCGGCATAGCTTATGAGCAGAGCAGTACATAAAATAATCAGTGCTTTTACGGTATCTCTTAAATAAATACAGGAGAAAACCCATTTCAGCGCAAGCGTTACCACAATACCAAGAGCAGCGCCGCTTATCACCGATATAGGGATTGTTATGAAGGAATTACCGGACAAGGAAATGCCTTGCGCGGCGCCAAAGAAAAGTTGAAAAAGCAAAAGCACCCATACGATATCCAGACCTGCACCGGTTGCAAGAAGCTGTGGAATACGATTATTTCTTCCATAGCCTCTTTTTGATAAATCAAGCATAAAAGGAATAACAATTGCAGGGGATACGGCAGATAAAACAGCGCCCAACACTGCAGCTTCCATCAGTGAAATGCCCATTAACCACGGGGCGAGCATGCATATCGCAAAAATTTCGAGTGCAGACGGAACAAGTCCCACCAAAACAGCCGGACGACCAATTTTTTGAAAATCGTCTAAATGCAAGGAAAGTCCTGCACGAATAAGAATAATAACCAACGCAAGCCGCCGAAGCTCGGAGGAATAGGCTAAAATGGACGAATCGATGAGGCCAAAGCAAAAAGGACCTAGCAAAACACCCACCAATAGCATTCCCAAAAGGCCGGGCAGATGCAAAGCGCGAAATAGATAATCTGCCAAAAGTCCAAAGAGCAATATGAGTGCTAAGCTGATGAGCATAACTATTCACCTTCTAAAATATATATCATTTGGTTTACATGTTTTCGGCATTTAATCACAATATCTTGTGGGTAATATATCATAAAATCACCATATTGTCAATTTTTTTAAAAAAAGGACTTGATTTTTTTTAAAAAATATGTATAATTAAAATAAAGTCCTATTACCAAGTCATATAATTAAGTAATACAGGAAAGGATTATCATGATGATAAGAAGTAGTAAAAAGCAAAAACGACATTTCATGCTACGTGAACAATTGGATGAAAACCCTTTTCTAACAGATGAAGAATTGGCAGCTCATTTGGGTGTTAGTGTTCCTACTATTCGTTTGGATCGTATGGAGCTCAATATTGCTGAGCTTAAAGAACGGGTGAAGAAAGTGGCCACAGATAAATATGTCAAAGGCCATTATGGACTCATAGGCGAGATTGTGGATATCATTCCCGGTAGGAGTGCAATTTCTGTATTGGATACTAGCGAGGAAATGGTTTGTGAAAAAACAGGCATTGTCTGGGCAAACCACATTTTTGCGGCAGCCGAAACCTTAGCGGCAGCGTTAGAGGTGGGCAGTATCAAAGTAGCCAATTTGAAATATAAAAAGCCTGTAAAAGCTGGAGAAAGATTGATTGCCAAGGCTGAAATCAAAAAAACCAGAGAGAATGATTTTATTATTTGGGTGTTTGTGTTCTCCAATATGGTAGAGGTATTCAGAGCAAAATTCAGCATATTGCCGCAGCAGAGCACTTTTGTATAAATGATGACTAAGAATAGGAAACAGCATGAGTGCATTAATATTTGAGCTTTTATGCGAAATGCGCAGCTTGGCGCAGAGAAAGGAGTGACTTTTGGCATGAAGATAGTGATTGATGCAATGGGTGGAGATCATGCACCTGTTGCGATTGTTGAAGGAGCACTGAAGGGTGCGAATGAAATTGGTGTGGAGCTTATCCTATGCGGTAGGCAAAGTGAAATAGAAGCTGAAGTTGATAAATATAAGAATAATAAAGCAAAGATTACAATTATCCACTGTGAAGAGGTCATTACAAATGATGATGATCCGGTCAGAGCCGTGCGGCGAAAAAAGGATGCATCCATCGTAAGGGCACTTGAGATACTAAAGGATGGCAAGGCGGATGCACTGGTTTCGGCAGGAAGCACTGGAGCACTTTTTGCAGGTTCGGTACTGATACTAGGTAGGCTTGCGAATGTAATGCGTCCGGCACTTATGCCTGTTCTGCCAACGGATACGGGCTGTACACTTTTACTTGATGGAGGTGCTAATACAGACTGCAAACCCGAATATCTTTATCAATTTGCGGTGATGGGCAATTGCTATGCACAGAAGATGCTGGATATCAAAAGCCCTCGTATTGGTCTTGTCAATGTGGGAACAGAGGATAGTAAGGGTACCGATTTAACAAGAGGCGCAAGAGCGCTTTTGAGCAAATCCAATATGAATTTTATCGGGAATATGGAAGCAAGAGATATCCCTACAGGCGGTGCGGATGTTGCGGTAACGGATGGATTTACGGGTAATATCATTTTAAAATTCATGGAGGGCATGGGAAAAACATTTTCAAGTAATATGAAGGATATTTTTATGAGCAGTTTTACCGGAAAGGTCGCTGCATTGCTGGTGATGAAAAAAATGAAACTTTTTAAAAAAAAGTTAGACTATACAGAGCATGGCGGAGCGCCACTTTTAGGCGTAGATGGTGCGGTAATCAAAGCCCATGGCAGTTCAAATGCAAAGGCATTTTATAATGCCCTTCGTCAGGCCGAAAAATATGTCAGAACGGGGGTGCTAAAGGAAATCAGAGATCATTTAAATCAGGATAATGTAATTTTAGAGGAGGTAAACCATGAATAAAAATGCTTATATTGCCGGTTGCGGCTATTATCTTCCCGAAAAAATCCTTACCAATGAAGATTTGGAGAAAATGGTGGATACATCCAGTGAATGGATTATTGAAAGAACAGGAATTGAAAGCAGGCATATTGCAGATGAGAATACATACACATCGACAATGAGTATAAAATCCGCCCAAAATGCCCTGCACTCAGCAGGCCTTGCGCCCGAAGAGATTGATATGATTATTGTTGCAACAGTGACCAGTGATATGCTAACGCCATCTGTTGCGTGTATGGTGCAAAATGCGATTGGTGCGAAAAATGCAGCGGCGATGGACGTAAACGCCGCATGCTCCGGTTTTGTTTACGCACTGGATATCGGCGATGCCTTTATCAAAAGCGGTCGCTATAAGAATATTTTAATTATCGGAACGGAATGTATGTCTCGCGTAACGGATTGGAAGGACAGAGGCACTTGCATTTTATTTGGAGATGGCTCCGGTGCGGTTGTGCTCAGTGCCACGGAAGAGGATTACGGCATTATGTTCACCGAAACCGGTTCAGATGGTAGTCTTGGGCACAACATCACCATCTTAAACCTATTTCAGTCCGAAGAGGAGATAGAAAAGCGCATTTCTCATCAACCTGCCACGCTGTGGATGGAAGGCGGAGAGGTGTTTAAATTTGCGGTAAGGGTAATGGTGTCCGCTACACAAAATGTGTTAAAGGGCGCCGGGCTCACGGAAAAGGATATTGATTTATTAATACCGCACCAAGCAAATATCAGAATTATTGACAGCGCACAAAAAAGACTGAAAATTCCACAGGAGAATATTGTATACAACATAAAAGAATGTGGAAATATGTCTTCCGCGTCCATTCCGATAGCACTTGCCACAGCGCTGGAGCAGAATAGAATAAAGGATGGCGATCATGTGGTCATGGTTGGGTTTGGCGGAGGGCTAACGTGGGGGGCCACGGCAATAAAATGGAAAGGGTTTGGCACTAAATGAAGCGTGTGATATGCAACTTACTTGGGATAAAGTATCCAATACTACAAGGTGGAATGGCATGGGTATCCACCGCCGAGCTTGCTTCTGCGGTATCAAATGCAGGTGGTCTTGGCATCATTGCGGCGGGCAACGCACCTGCCGAGTGGGTAGAGGAACAAATTAAAAGAGCACGGACACTTACAAAAGAACCTTTCGGTGTCAATGTGATGCTGCTTTCACCCTTTGCAGAAGATGTGATGAATGTACTTTTTGAGCAAAAGGTGCCGGTAGTTACCACAGGTGCAGGAAATCCCGGTAAATATGTAGAAAGATTAAAGGAAGCCGGCTCGATCATTATTCCTGTCGTATCAGCGGTTTCCCTTGCAAAAAAGATGGAACGAATAGGTGTTCATGCACTCATTGCCGAGGGCAATGAATCAGGCGGACATATTGGCGAGCTGACCACCATGACTTTAGTGCCTCAAATTGCAGATGCTGTTCGCATTCCCGTTATTGCTGCCGGAGGCATTGCGGATGCACGAGGAATAATCGCTGCGTTTGCACTTGGTGCACAAGGTGTGCAAATCGGCACACGATTTATTTGTTCCAAGGAGTGTACGGTACATTCAAATTATAAAAATGCGGTAGTTGGAGCAAAGGATCGGGATGCAGTGGTTTCCGGCAGACCAACCGGGCATCCGGTTCGTTCACTGAAGAATAAATTATCCAGAAAATTTGATGAGCTTGAAAGCGCCGGTGCACCGATAGAGGAATTTGAAAAACTGGGATCGGGTCGCCTACAGGCAGCGGCCGTTTCAGGAGATGTGGTTATGGGGTCTGTTATGGCAGGTCAGATTGCGGGACTTGTGAGTGATATCAAGAGCTGCAATGAAATTATGGAAGACTTGGTAGGCGGACTTTCAGATGTATTTGGAAATATTGAAAAAATGATATAAAAATAGGAGGTCAATTGGATGAAAACTGCTTTTGTGTTTGCAGGTCAAGGCGCACAGAAAATTGGAATGGGTAGGGATATTGCGGAAAAATATCCTTCTGCCATGCAGGTGTTTGAAAAGGCAAGCGAGGCTTGCGGCATGAGCATCATGCAGCTGGTGTGGGAAGGCGACAGCGAAACGCTGATGCTCACGGAAAACACACAACCCGCTGTGGTAACCATGAGTGCAGCTTGTCTTGCCGTGCTGAAGGAAAATGGTGTTCGCGCGGATTATGCGGCAGGGCTTAGCCTTGGTGAATATACGGCACATATTGCGGCGGGTAGCCTTTCCTTAGAGCAGGTCGTGCCGCTTGTGAAAAAGCGTGGAAGATTTATGCAAGAAGCAGTGCCTGCCGGAAAGGGAGGCATGGCTGCCATTATTGGACTTGATAATGCAGTCGTTGCGCAGTGCTGTGAAGATGCGAAGGAAGTAGGATATGTGGAGCCTGCCAATTATAATTGTCCCGGCCAAATCGTGATTGCAGGAGAAAAAGATGCCGTGGAAAAGGCGTGTGCATTGTGTAAGGAAAAGGGCGCAAAAAGAGCACTTCCTCTCCCTGTAAGCGCTCCGTTCCATTGTAAAATGTTAAAGCCGGCAGGGGAGAAGCTTTCTGCAGAACTGGAAGCTATTTCTGTAGCAGATATGAAAATTCCTGTGTTATCGAATGTGACTGCAGATGTTATTCCAGCAGCTTCAGAGGTAAAGCAGCTGTTGGTTGAACAAGTGAGTAGTCCGGTGAAATGGGAAGAACTCATATTAAAACTGCTCTCTTTGGGCGTGGATACTTTTGTGGAAATTGGGCCAGGGAAGGCCTTGACAGGATTTATTTCCCGCATCAGCAGTGATGTGAAAATATACAATGCAGAAGATGTAGCGTCACTTGAACAGGTGATTGAAGCATTCAAAGCAGGGAGGTCTTTATGATGACATTAGCAGGAAAAACGGCAGTAATCACAGGAGCAGGAAGAGGTATTGGTAAGGCGATTGCGAAAAAGCTTGCATCCCTTGGCGCCAATATTGTCATTAATGATATTCCATCCTCCACCGATGCGCAAGCTACAGCGGATGAAATTATGCATAGCGGTGGAATGGCCATCGTTTCCCTTGGAGATGTAAGGGTGTATGAAGATACGGAAAGGCTGATGGCAGACGCTATTGACGCTTTTGGCAGTGTGGATATTTTGGTCAATAATGCAGGAATTACAAGGGACACCTTGATTATGCGAATGAGTGAAAAGGATTTTGAAGATGTTATTGACATCAATTTAAAAGGTGCTTTTTACTGTATCAAGGCCGCATATAAACCGATGTCAAAGCAAAGATCGGGCAGTATTATTAATGTATCTTCCGTTGTGGGTATCATGGGCAATACCGGCCAGGCCAACTATTCTTCCTCCAAGGCCGGACTCATTGGGCTGACCAAATCCGTTGCGAAAGAATTTGCAGCTCGCAAAATCAGATGCAATGCAATCGCTCCGGGCTTTATTGAATCGGATATGACTGCAAAACTTCCCGAAGAAGTACGGAAGCAGTATATGGCTGGTATCCCTTTAAAAGAGTTTGGAACACCGGAGAATGTTGCAGATGTGGTGGCTTTTTTATCAACCGATATGTCCGCATATGTAACAGGTCAAGTCATTCAAATAGATGGTGGACTTCTGATGTAATAAAGGGGGAGACTTTTATGAATGAAAAAATGATAGAACTCATTGCAGATCAGCTGGGTATTGATGAAGATAAAGTCAAGGAGGAGTCCTCCTTCAAAACCGACCTTGGGGCGGATTCACTTGATATTGTAGAGCTTGTTATGGCAATAGAAGAAGAGTTCGGCGTTGAAATTTCAGATGAAGATGCGGAGAAAATCAGAACGGTAGCAGATGCGATGAAGTATGTTCATGAGCATCGATAAATTTTGGAAAAATGAAAGGAATGTGAGTTATGCGTAGAGTTGTGATTACAGGGATGGGCGTGATTAGTGCACTGGGGAATGAAATAGAACCTTTTTGGAATAATATCAAGGCAGGAACAAGTGGGATTAACATTGCAACAAAGGTTGATTCAACGAAGTTTACATCAAAGGTTGCCTCAGAGGTGAAGGATTTTAATGTTGAACAGTATATGGATAAAAGAGAAGCCAAGAGAATGGATCCATTTACGCAATATGCCATAGCAGCTGCCAAGCAAGCCATTGAGCAGTCCGGCATTGATTTTGAAACAATGGAAAAGGATAGGGCGGGCGTTATCGTTGGCAGTGGTATTGGTGGTATTGAGGCATTCCAGGAACAGTGCAGGGTGCTTTTTGAAAAAGGTCCGAGCAGAATTAGTCCGTTTTTTATTCCCATGCAGATTGCCAATATAGCGGCAGGTCATATTGCGATTACATGGAAAATTAAAGGGGTGAACTATGCACCTGTTACTGCCTGTGCATCGGGCACAACTGCAATTGGCGAGGCGTTTCGTTCTATTAAACACAATTATTCGGATGTTATTGTAGCAGGTGGTGCTGAAGCACCCATTACCGATATTTCCTTTGGTGGATTTTGCTCGATGAAGGCCATGAGCACAAAAGAGGATCCTACTCGTTGCTCCATACCCTTTGATGCAGAACGTGATGGATTTGTTATTGGCGAAGGCGCCGGTATATTGGTTTTGGAGGAACTGGAACATGCACTGGCAAGAGGTGCGAACATCATTGCAGAAATTGTGGGCTTTGGCGCAACGGATGATGCATATCACATTACAGCACCCGACCCGGAAGGCGATGGGGCAGCTAGAGCCATGAATATGGCAGTCAAAGAATCAGGACAATCCCTTGATGCGATTGACTACATTAATGCCCATGGTACTTCAACACCATATAATGATAAATTTGAAACCTTGGCGATTAAAACGCTGTTTGGCGAGCATGCATATAAATTGGCAGTCAGCTCTACCAAGTCGATGACGGGCCATTTGCTGGGAGCAGCAGGCGGCGTTGAGGCCATTATTACCGCACTTGCACTCAAAGAAGGGTTTATTCCTGCAACGATTGGATACAAAACACCCGATCCGGAACTGGATTTGGATTACGTGCCAAATGTGGGCAGAGCACAGGAAATTCACAGTGCACTTTCAAACTCCTTGGGGTTTGGCGGTCATAATGCATCGATTTGCCTCAAAAGATATATCTGAAGGGATGTTTAGTAGGTGATGAGCAATACGATAGGCGGATATACATTTAAAAATATCAACTTATTAAAAGTCGCAATGACGCATACTTCCCACGCCAATGAAATAAAAGCTCCCAGCAATCAAAGACTGGAGTTTTTGGGAGATTCCGTGCTAAGTGTTGTGGTCAGTGATTATATTTTCAGGAAATTTCCGAATATGCCGGAAGGTGACTTAACAAGGATTAGGGCATCCGTGGTTTGTGAAAAGTCCTTGGCAAAGTGTTCGCTAGATATTGGAATTCATGATGTTTTGCTTCTTGGAAAGGGCGAGGAAATGGGGGGCGGCAGAAACCGCCCTTCTATTTTGGCGGATACATTTGAAGCACTCATTGCCGCTATCTTTTTAGATGGCGGAATAAAAGCGGCCGGAAGGTTCATATTGGAAAGGCTTGCCGGAGAGATAGAGCTGGCGGCTAAAGGAGAAAGAGCGGATGATTTTAAAACGATGCTACAAGAAGAGGTGCAAAAAACGCCCGGCAATAAGATAGAGTATATTACCTTGGAAGAGGCCGGGCCGGATCATGACAGGGTTTATTGTGTCATGGCCAAAATCAATGGGAAGGAAATGGGCCGAGGTACCGGAAAATCAAAAAAGGAAGCAGAACAAAATGCTGCCGGTGCCGCCTATAAAAAATATGAAAACAAGGCACTATAATATCCCTATATTTGTTCCCCATATTGGATGCACGCACATGTGCAGTTTTTGCAATCAAAAAAGAATAACGGGAAGCGAGCAGGATATTACGGCAGCAAAGGTAAAAGAAATGATTGAGCGCCACTTGACAACAATTCCAAAAGAATCGGATGTGCAGGTGGCCTTTTTCGGTGGAAGTTTCACGAGCATTGATGTTGCCATGCAAACAGAGCTGCTTGAAGCGGCTCGGCCGTATTTGCACTCCGGTAGAGCACAAGGAATTCGCATTTCTACAAGGCCGGATGATATCAACAGGGAAAATCTTGCGTATTTAAAGGCATATGGTGTAAAAGCCATTGAGCTTGGTGTGCAAAGCATGAACGAGGAGGTGCTCCTGCAAAATAAAAGAGGGCACACGGCATCTCATGTTCGACATGCTAGCGGACTCATCAAGGAATTTGAATTTGAACTGGGATTGCAGATGATGACGGGACTTTTAGGCTCAAACGAAAAAATTGATGCAAAAACAGGGGAAGAAATTGCCGATCTGTGCCCGGACACCGTGCGCATTTATCCCACTGTTGTCCTAAAAAACACGGAACTGCACGATAAATACAGGATGGGAAGCTACATCCCACCTACTCTTGACAAGACCATAGCGCAATGCAAACAGCTTTGTCAGCTTTTTGAAAGCCGTGGTATTAAGGTCATCAGAATGGGTCTGCAGGCCACAGAAATGATTAATGAAAAGGATATTGTGGCAGGCCCATATCACAGCGCATTTGGCGAATTGGTTCGCAGTTCGCTTTTGCTCAGTAAGGCAGAGCGGTTACTTCTTAATGCAGATGGGCCAAAGGCTGTAATTTTTGTAAATCCATATGAAGTATCAAGAATGGTTGGAAATAAAAAGGCAAATATTGTGGCGCTTGAGATAAAAACGGGTAAACGCATCTTTGTTAAGGCACGAGAAGACGTGTCGCCCGGGCAAATCGCAATAGATATTTTGCCTCTGCATAGCACAAATGAGCATAAAATATTGTAAAAAATGCAAAAAACAGTTGACAATCCAATCGGTATATGTTATATTAACTAAGTAACAAGCAGAGCATTCGCTTCTCGCCTTATTGCATCAGCATGTAAGGCAAATATCTTTGGTCGTTGCGCTATGCGCTACGGCAATGGTTATTTGAGGCGAAATTGTTTTCGGCTCATTTTTTTTGGAGGTGTATCTTTATCAGCAATAAAGAATTAATGATTAACGAAGAAATCAGGGACAAAGAGGTGCGCGTTGTTGGAGATGACGGAGCACAACTTGGCATTTTATCTGTCAAGGATGCGCAGAAGCTTGCCTATGAAAAGAACATGGATCTTGTAAAAATTGCACCGCAGGCCAGTCCGCCTGTATGCAGAATTATGGATTACGGCAAGTATAAGTTTGATCTGGCAAAGAAGGAAAAGGAAGCCAAAAAGAACCAGAAGGTGGTCAATATCAAGGAAGTCCGCCTTTCACCCTCTATTGATGACCATGATTTTAACACAAAGCTTAATCATGCAAAAAAATTCTTGGAAGCAGGGGATAAGGTAAAGGTAACACTCAGATTTCGAGGGCGTGAAATGGCTCATTCAGAGCTTGGGCGCAAGTTGCTTGCCCGGTTTACCGAAGCGGCGGCGGATGTGGGGAATGTAGAAAAATTACCCAAATTAGAAGGCAGAAGTATGATTATGTTTCTATCGCCTAAAGGATAAAATTGATACAGGCGTTGATAAAAGATTTTTACATTGAGAGGAGAGACGGATATGACTAAAATAAAGACACATAGGGGAGCAGCCAAGAGGTTTTCCCTCACGAAAAACGGCAAGGTTAAAAGAGCAAAAGCCGGCAGAAGGCACATCCTAACCAAAAAATCAACCAAGAGGAAAAGATCGCTCAGAAAAGCTGGATATGTATCTGAGTCCAATGCAGCGGTCATCAAGGTACTGATACCTTACAAATAAACTTGACTAAGGAGGATTATATAGAATGGCACGTGTAAAAGGCGCATTAACAACAAGAAGAAGACATAAAAAAATATTAAAGCTTGCAAAGGGATACAGAGGTGCAAAATCCAAACTCTACAAGATGGCCAATCAGGCTGTTATGAAATCCTTGGTTTATGCATACGCAGGTCGTAAACGCAAAAAGAGAGATTTCAGAAGGCTTTGGATTACCAGAATTAGTGCTGCTGTGAAAATGAACGGAATGAATTATTCTTCGTTTATGCACGGCATTAAAATGGCGGGCATTGATATGAACAGAAAAATGCTTTCTGAAATGGCGATTTGTGATGAAGCTGCCTTTGCGGCACTTGTTTCAAAAGCAAAAGCTGCATTATAAGAATTGTATCGTTTTTGTGATTTTAATGAAAAGTTGAATATAGGATAGGCCCGTATATTCGGGTCTATTTATTTGAAAAAAAGTTGTGTTGTCCTTTCTCTAAGAAGGGGATGAATTTTTTGAAATTACTTGTGCGAATAATAATTAAAATGGTTCGAGGCATGTTAAATACACTGACCTCTACTCAAATGGTGGCACTTGGGTTTTTGTGCGTAATCTTGGTAGGAGCATTCGTTCTCACCACTCCTGCAGCCACAAGAGATGGCATATCCACGCCGTTTATTGATGCATTGTTTACTGCTACTTCGGCCACTTGCGTGACCGGTCTTGTTGTGGTAGATACTTTTACGTATTGGTCCGCGCTGGGCCAGGTTGTCATTATGTTACTTATTCAAATAGGCGGCTTGGGGTTTATGACTATTGCAACCTTGATTTCCTTTGCGGTAGGTAGGAAAATAACACTCAGAGAACGTCTTTTGATGGTGGAGTCGTACAATCAGCCTGAAATTCAAGGGATTGTTGTACTGACAAAGCGAGTCATTTTATTAACACTTGGCATGGAAGCGATTGCGGCACTGATCATGTCCATTAGTCTGATACCGGAATATGGTCTTGGCATGGGCCTGTACAAAAGCATGTTCATGGCAGTATCTTCCTTTTGCAATGCCGGTTTTGATGTTTTTGGCGATAGAGGAGCGTTCACCAGCTACACCACTTTTTTTAATAATTACATCTTGATGTATACGACCATGGCGTTGATTGTGGTGGGTGGTTTGGGATTTAATGTATGGATGGATATTATCAGATACAGAAAATTGGGTAGGCTGCGCATCCATACCAAAATAGCACTCATTACGACAGGGGCACTTATTGTTATCGGGGCTGTTATTATTGGCGGCAGTGAATGGGGCAATGTCACCATGAATCATATGACTGTATTTGAAAAGGTTACGAATGCACTTTTTCACTCCGTTACTCCTCGTACAGCAGGGATTAACAGTTTGAGCACTGCAGATATGACTTCAGTTAGCAAATTTACCACCATTTTACTCATGTTTATCGGTGGTTCTCCCGGATCTACTGCCGGAGGCATTAAAACGGTTACCTTTGCTGTCATCACACTTGGTATGCTCTCTGTTGTCAGGGGATCTCGAGATATAAATGTATTTAAAAAAAGAATATCTATCGGCACTTTCTTCAATGCAGTAGCAATCACCATGATAGCAACCGCTGTTCTGTTTGCGGCGGTCATTCTGCTCAGTGCATTTGAAACCTTTGATTTCTTAGATCTTTTGTATGAAGCGGTTTCGGCTTTTGGTACAGTAGGGCTTTCTCTGGGAATTACTTCGGGTCTTAGATCTGTGAGTAAGTTTATACTCATTTGTTTGATGTTTTTTGGAAGAGTTGGCGTTCTGACCATGGCGTTTGCATTGCTTGCTAAATTGAAAAAGGATTCACCTGCAATTCGGTATCCGGAAGCGAAGGTTATGGTAGGTTAAATATAGAGAGGGATGAATGCATCATGAAATCATATCTTGTCTTAGGATTGGGGCGTTTTGGTCAGGCTATTGCACAGGCTTTATATGAACACGGAAATGAAGTGCTTGCGGTGGATGAAAACGAAGATATTGTAGAAGAAATTCAAGCCAATGTAACCCATGCTGTTATTGGAGACTGTACCGACGAAGCAGTTCTGAAATCTTTGGGTGCAAGGAACTTTGATGCAGCCGTTGTATCTGTGGGTGGCAATATTGAAACCAGCATCATGGCAACCGTACTTCTCAAGGAACTTGGTGTGAAGAACATTATCGCAAGAGCCGCCACAAAAATTCATGCCAAAATTCTCACCAAGGTAGGCGCGGATAGAGTGGTACTACCTGAGCATGATATGGGAATTAGGCTTGCACAGTCTATGTCCTCTGCCAATATATTGGATATGATTGAGCTATCGGATAATTATAGCATTGTGGAGGTAACTCCTCTTAAGGCATGGGGATCGAAAAGTCTGAGTGATATTGATTTGCGATCTGTATACGGCGTAACCGTGCTTGCAATTAAAAATAAAGAGCGAGTAATCATATTGCCCGATGCGTCCTATACGCTATATCCGGAAGATATATTAATTATTATAGGTAGAAACAAGGATATTGAAAAAATAAAAGAATAAGCTTAAAAAAACTCACTTTTGCTTAAAAGTGAGTTTTTTGTTTGGCTGATAACAATAACGCACTCCATCATGCAGTGCGTTATTACTCATTATTTTGTGATCATAGAGCCAATACCGGTATCTGTAAAGATTTCAAGCAAGATACAATGGGGAATGCGTCCATCAATGATATGCACGCGATTAACGCCATGGTAGATGGCATCAATGCATCCATTCACTTTTTTTTTTTTTTTTCCACTAATCACTCCGCTATCATTCAGCGCTTGTGCATTATGCCGAGAAAGCTCGAAGATGACGTTGCCAGCTTCATCTAAAATGCCAGAAATATCCGTCAGCATAATCAACTTTTCGGCTTGTAGTGCCTTGGCAATTGCAGAAGCAACGGTATCTGCATTGATGTTGTAGCTATTCCCGTCATTATCCACACCAATGGGAGCCACTACGGGGATGTACTGATCCGTGGCAATAAGCTTTAATACATCTGTGTTGATATTTACAATATCACCCACAAATCCTAAGTCAATTTCTTCACCCTTTTCGTTTGCAGTCAGCTTTTTGCATGAAATCAAATTACCATCTATGCCGCAAAGACCAATTGCTTTGCCGCCCTTTTTGTTCATCAGCGAAACAATTTCTTTATTTGTTTTCCCAACGAGCACCATTTGCGCGACTTGCATAGTTTGAGCGTCGGTTACGCGCAGACCACCCACAAATTCACTTTCGATATGATACACCTTCAGGGCACTGCTGATATCGGGCCCGCCACCATGCACAACGATGGGGTTGGCACCGATGTATTTCAGAAGCGTAATATCCTCCATCACAGAATTTTTAAGTGTATCCCCAATCATTGCATTGCCGCCATACTTTACGACAATGGTTTTACCATATAGCGTTTGTATATATGGAAGTGCCTCAACGAGCACGCCAGCTTTTTTAATCAATAAATCCATGT
>CAZQDP010000006.1:29340-52637 GCA_964592375.1 uncultured Eubacteriales bacterium
TCTCCTCCATATTTTATAAATATAGGCCGGGAGTACCAAGGCCTGTTTTTTCATCTAATCCAAAAAGGATGTTCATGCTTTGTACTGCTTGACCACCGGCACCCTTGATAAGGTTATCTAAGGTGCAACAAATCACGGCGCGTCCAAGTCGAGGATCGACGTTCACAGAAATATCCACAAAATTTGAGCCTGCTACATGGTTGCTCTGAGGGGGTGTGCCATCACAAACCCTGATAAAGTATTCATTATTGTAAAAGTTTCTGTATATTTCGGTCAGCTGATCTGTAGAATAATTTTGTGATAAATTCGCATAACAAGTAGCGTAAATGCCTCTTTTCATGGGAATGAGGTGAGGCGTAAAGGAAATGAGAACTTCACTTCCTGCGGCAAGGGAAAGCTCTTGCTCTATTTCGGAGGTATGCCTATGCGTTGCGATTTTATACGCCTTGACATTTTCTGTGCATTCACAAAACATATAATCTAATGAAGCGCTGCGCCCTGCGCCGGACACGCCTGATTTGGCATCTACAATAATATTGTTTTTATCGCAGTATCCGCCGGCAAGCAGGGGATACAGAGCCAAAATAGAGGCAGTGGTATAGCAGCCCGGACTGCCGATGAGCTGAGCCGTTTTGATTTTTTCTCTATACAGCTCGGGAAGACCGTAAACCGATGCGTCCAGCAAATGGGCAGCATGATGTGACTCCCCATACCATTTTTCATATACTGCGGCATCATTATACCGAAAATCTCCGCTTAAATCGATTACCTTCAGGCCGCGAGCATACAGCAGTGGAATAACATCTTTTGATGCGCCGTGAGGCAGTGCGGTGAAAACCACATCGCAAAGTGCCACCACTTTTTCAATATCCAAATCCACAAGCTCCATATCAAGAACGCTCTTGATATGCGGATATACCTGCGAAAAAGGCTTCCCTGAAAAGCTTTTGGACGCAAGCGTTGTTATCTGAACACCAGGATGCGACAGAAGAATGCGAACCAATTCGGCGCCTGCATATCCGGTAGCGCCTAGAACACCTACGCGTATTTTTGTCAAAAAAACCACCTCATTTATAGTTATGCATATATTATAACATATAATGAATAAAAATGCAAGAACAATTTTCCCAAAAATAATGTATAAAAATGATATTATTTGTAGATAATAAAAAAGTAATACGACATTTTTCATCGAAGGAATAAGGAGGTGCGTATAGAATAAAATGGATTATGTGCATAAAAAGTTTTTATAACACGATGCCAAAGGCGGCGTATACATAATACAAAGGAGGGCAGCTATGCAATATCAAATTCACAAAACAAAAAATGTGCTACTAGTTTCGGTATCGGGCGAAATAGACCACCATACAGCTCCGCGACTGCGTGACAATGTGGATGTGGAGCTGATGAAAAATGACATTGGAAAGGTTATTTTTGATTTTTCCAAGGTGGAGATGATGGACAGCTCAGGCATTGGTATGCTGATGGGAAGATATCGTATCCTACGTGGAAGAGGGGGGAAGCTCTGCGTGGCAGGAGCTCCGTCTCACATTAACAAAATTATACGTCTTTCGGGGCTTGCAGGAATTGCAAGCATTTGCGAAAGTGCTGAAAAAGCGATGGAGGAGTGATGAATATGAAAGACATGGTAAAATTTGAATTCCCTGCCCGTTCGTGCTATGAATCCTTTGCCAGAATGGCGGTATCTGCTTTTGTGGCACGATTTGATCCAACTATTGAAGAGCTCGCGGAAATAAAAACGGCGATTTCAGAGGCGGTAACCAATGTTGTTATTCACGGATACAAAAAAGGAAGCTTAAATGAAAAAGTGTACATAACCTGTGAGCATGACGGAGAAAATTTAAACATTGTCGTAGAAGATAAAGGGATGGGCATTGAGGATATAAGCAGAGCCATGCAACCGCTATATACGACCAATCCGGATGGTGAGCGTTCGGGTATGGGATTTACCATCATGGAAACGTTTATGGATAATGTGCAGGTGATATCCGAAAAAGACAAAGGGACAACGGTCATGATGAAGAAGAAGCTCTCAGCCTGCACAGGCGGTGAGTGCTGTGGATAAACAGCAAATCTATGCCCTGATTAGAAAGGTGCAAGACGGGGATAAGGATGCCGCAGATGAACTTGTGCGACAAAACATCAAACTGGTACATAGTGTGGTTGGAAAGATGAGCTCGCAAGGAAAAGAGTATGAGGATCTTTTTCAAACAGGCTGTATCGGACTTTTGAGTGCAGCCAAAAGATTTGATTTTTCCAAAGATGTCATGTTCTCTACCTATGCCGTCCATATGATTTCAGGAGAGCTTCGCAGGTTTCTGAGAGATGACAGGCCCGTCAAGGTGAGCCGAAAACTAATGAGCGCGGCATGGGAAATCAAAAAAGAGTCCGATAAAATCTTCAAAGAGCAAGGTCGCTATCCCAGAATTGATGAACTATCGGAACTGACAAACCTATCGAAGGAGGATATTCTCATGGCCATGGAAGCCTCGGAGCCCATGCAGTATTTGCAACAGCCAAGCGGAGAGGATGGCAATATGCAGCTACAGGATGTGCTGGCGGAGGATGGCGACGGATTTGATGAAAACATTATCAGCTCTTTATCCTTGCAGGAGGCAACAAAGAATTTAGAGGATAGAGAAAAATATATCCTTGCCATGCGCTATTGCAAAGGGAAAACCCAAGCGGATGTTGCCCGTGAAATTGGAATTTCTCAGGTGCAGGTATCCAGAATAGAAAAGAAAATCCTCTGTATGCTCAGAGAAAAAATCGGGTAATTGGCTCGCTAAAAAAATATTATGTTACTGCGGCATAAGACAAAAACAAAAAATCACTTTGAAGCAAAGTCGATATGTTTTTGTATTGTACCGCAGTTTTTATTTCATTATTAATAAATTATATAATATATTATAATAAATATTATAAAAAAATAAAAAAACTCTTGTTATTATTGGAATTTGTGATATAATATTGAAATATATGACGTAAGCATATCAAGTTGACCGTGGCACAGAAGGGACGACTGTGCGAAAGAGAAAGGAAGTGCACTGCTATGCAAGAGAAGAATAAGATTACCGTTTTTATTGCCGGCAAAGAGTATACACTCGTAGGCAAGGAATCGGAGGATTACATAGCCAGAGTTGCCAGGTATGTGGATAAAAAAATGCAAGAGCTGATTTTATCCACCAATATGATGACATCCTCCATGGCTGGGATTTTAGTTGCATTAAATGTAGCAGATGATTACTTTAAGGCCTTAGAAGCACTGGAAAATGAGCAGTCCCAAGATAAGGTTCAGGAAATTGCAATTTTAACCGAAGAATTAAAGAAAACTTCTCAGCAGCATTATCAATTAAAAAATGAACTGGAAAAAATGAAAATTGAGCTTACTGCCGCGAAGGTACTGCTTGAAGCAAACGCAAAGGATAAAGGCGGAGATAGCAGTGGGATTTAAACCTGAATTGTTGGCTCCCGCAGGTGGCCCCGAAGCACTTGAGGCTGCCGTTAAAAATGGAGCGGATGCCATATATATGGGACTTGCCGCATTCGGAGCAAGACAAAATGCACGCAATTTCAGCCGCACAGAAGCGAAAAATGCCATTGACTTTTGCCATCGTCACGGCGTCAAAACCTATATCACCATGAACACCTTGGTTGGAGATATGGAAATGCAGGGATTTTTGGACGAGGCAGGCTTTATGGCACGAGAAGGTGCAGATGCACTGATTGTGCAGGATTTGGGTGCTGCCACCTTGCTGAAAAAGCATTATCCTACCGTGCCGGTGCATGCCAGCACACAGATGACGGTACATAATATGGAAGGCGCAATGCTTGCCAAGGAGTTGGGGTTTGCGCGAGTGATATTATCTCGAGAACTTGAGAAAAATGAAATCGAGCAAATTGTAAAATGTGGTGTGGAAACGGAAATATTCGTCCATGGCGCGCTTTGCTATTCATATTCCGGGCAGTGCCTGATGAGCAGTGTTATCGGCTGTCGCAGTGGAAATCGTGGTAAATGTGCTCAGCCCTGCAGAATGGAGTTTACCCTGCTCCAGAAGGACCAGATAAAGTCCTGTGGTTATCTTTTAAACACCTATGATCTTTGTCTTGCAACCTGCTATACATCGCTGATGGAAACCGGCGTTGCCTCTCTTAAAATTGAGGGCAGAATGAAGGGCGCAGACTATGTGGGCGGAGTTGTGAGTGTTTACCGAAAATGTATTGACCAGATGCGCAATGCCTCAAAAGAAGAATATGATTTTTTAAAAGAACTATTTTGTAGGGGTGAATTTACACAGGGTTTTTTTGCATGGGATGGGAAGAAGGGAATGATCCGTAAGGAAAACTCCAATGAGGATTTAAAAAAGCCATCCCAAGCCAAAACAGTGCACGAGGCGAAGTTTGCTCATCCCACCAAAATCAATATTTGTGTGTCGCTATATCTTTGTAAAAATCCTACAATGACCGTCTGTGGCAGAGGGATAACGCTCACGCACGAGATCAATTGCCCGGTAGAGCCCGCAAAGCAAAAAGCGATAGATAAGGAAACGGTGATAAGGCAAATCGGCAAAATTGGTGATTATCCGGCACAAGTAACCGATATTCTTGTGAATATGGATGAAAATATATTTGTTCCAACCAGTATACTGAACGCCCTGCGCAGGGGGGCACTTGAAAAGCTATTTGAAGCGTTTTTGCTAAGCAGTAGAAGAGAGCTTATCTCCCCTGTTTTACCTAGGGTACAGGCGAAGAAAAAAGCGGCAATGCAAATTGTTGTGCAGGTGTCTGGCCAAGCGCAAGCGGAAGTGGCAAAGGCGAATGGAATTCTAAGAATATACATTCCTGCAAAGCTAATTGTGTTATATGCCGGGGATAAACGAATGATACCAGTTTTTCCGGATATAATAAAAGACAGCGCAATGCCATATTATGCTGGTCTTTTAAAAACTGCTAAAAAATGTGGGTATGCAGAAATAATGTCGGGCAATAGCGGTATTCTGCGAATGGCAAAAGCAATGGGATTTCGCCTTTGGGGCGGAAGTGGTCTTCAAATTTTCAATACGTATACGGCGGATTTTTGGGCGGCATATGGCCTAGAAGGTGCAGAGCTTTCCAGAGAGCTAAAGGTCGGAGCGGTCAATCAGATTGCGGGCGGCTCTTCGCTGAAGGCTGAGGTGGCTGTCTATGGGAGGTATACCTTGATGCAAACCGCTTTTTGTCCCATGCGTGCGGCCCATGGCAAATGTACTTGCAAAGAGGATTATGCATTAATGGATAGAAAAGACGAGAAATTCCCATTGGAATGTAATCCCCAAACACATACCGTATCTATTTACAACGCAAAACCTCTTTACATGGGGGATAAGGTGGACGATATCAAAAACATCAGTGGTCTCAAGGTCATTTTTACAGATGAGGATGAAGCACTTTGTCAAACCGTGTTTGACTGTATAAAGAGCAAAAAGCTGCCCGACTTTGCATATACCAGAGGGCATTATTATAGAGGTGTTTAAAAAGCAAACCATCGCATAATGGAATTTATCAGCTCCAAAGGAGCACTGCAAATGAAAAACACAATCAATAAAGTGGATAGGATAGTAGCACTGGCAATTTTGGTTATATCCGGCCTTTTATGGGCACTTTTCCTCGTCAATGGTTCCGGCCGGGCGCAGGCCATCGTTATTGAAGTGGATTCAAAGCTTTATGCAAGATATCGCATGGCGGAAATAGAGGCGCATGGCAAAACAATGGAGATAAGTACGAAATATGGAAAAAATGAATTGTACATAAGTAAGGAAGGCGCACAAATTACATTTTCTAACTGCCCGGACAAGGCTTGTAGCCTGCAAGGGAAAATCACAAAACCGGGTCAGCGTATCGTTTGTGTTCCACACAGGCTTGTAATCTACATCGAAGGGGAAAACAGCTTTGACACCATCAGTTATTAAAGGCAGAACCCAAAAAGTTGCGTTCATCGCAGTCTTCGCATCCCTAGGTGCGGCCTTGCAAGCGGCGGAGGGACTATGGATGATGCAAGGTGCAATTCCCGGAGGTAAATTAGGACTTGCAAATATCGCTGTCATGTGTGCACTTGGTCTTTTGGATTTTAAAAGTGCATTTGTAGTTACTATTTTGCGAAGTTTTGGCGGTTGTATGCTCTTTGGCGGGTTTGCGGCATTGCCGTATTCTTTGTCGGGAGGAATATTCGCTTTGGTTGTTATGGCGCTATTAATCCAATTCTCAGGCGCTTCCATGGCAGGGGTTGGTATGGCTGGTGCGTTCGCATCAAATACCGCGCAGGTATTGACCGCCGCATGGCAGCTTGGTGATATAGGGGTCATTTATTATTTGCCGTTTTTAGGGCTTGTCTCTGTGGGCGTTGGCTTGTTTACAGGCCTCGGAGCAGGGTATTGCACAAAAAGCATCATTCGCATAAGGGAAGGGTGAACCGTATTAATACTGCAGAAAATAAGTTTGTATTGGCATCTGCATCGCCAAGGAGAAAGCAGCTGCTTGAAAAAATCGGGTTGCAATTTATTGTGATGGCAAGCGGCGCTGCGGAAATCATTTTGGAAGGTGTAGAGCCGCAGATTATCGTACAGGAGCTTGCCTTACTAAAGGCAGCAGATGTCGCAAAGCAATGCCATAAAGCCATTGTTATCGCCGCGGACACCCTGGTATGTATTGATGGAAATGTGATGGGGAAACCATCAGATAAGGCCAATGCATATGCAATGCTCAGAGCACTTTCAGGTAGGCAACATAGCGTATATACAGGCATATGCGTATTCGATTCAGAAACAGGAAAATCGGTATGTGATTATGAGAAAACGCAGGTTGTATTTCGGAGTCTTTCTGATGAAGAAATACATGCATATATTAGTACAGGTGAGCCATTTGACAAAGCGGGGGCGTATGGTATTCAGGAGCTTGGAATGCTACTTATCGAAGAAATCCACGGAGATTATTTTAATGTAGTCGGTCTGCCTATATGTAAATTGGGACTGCTACTGAAAAATGAATTTCAGATCGATTTACTACAAAAATGATAAAAGCACATATAGGAAATTGCCAAAGTGCGTATATTGAAAGGAAGAATGCAAATGTTTTCATTTTTTTCTATGATTTCAAAGGATATAGGGATTGATTTGGGTACTGCCAATACGCTAGTATGCGTGAAAGGAAAGGGCATTGTAGTCAATGAACCTTCCGTTGTGGCCTTAAACCAAACTTCTGGAGAGGTGTTGGCTGTGGGAAACAATGCTAAGGAAATGATCGGAAGAACGCCGGGCTCTATTGTGGCAGTTCGTCCTATGAAGGATGGGGTCATTGCAGATTTCGAAGTGACTCAAGCCATGATCAGGCAGTTTATTAAAAAGGCCATTACGGGCAGTTTTTTCTTTCGTCCGCTGATTGTTATCTGTATACCCTCAGGAGTGACTGAGGTTGAAAAAAGAGCGGTAGAAGAGGCTGGCATGCAAGCAGGGGGCAAAGAGGTATATATGATTTTTGAACCAATGGCCGCCGCAATTGGTGCGGGACTGCCAGTGGGCGAGCCTACAGGAAGCATGATTGTGGATATTGGCGGTGGGACAAGCGAGGTGGCAGTGATTTCTCTTGGAGGCATTGTGCTTTCCAAATCCATTCGAGTAGCAGGGAATAAATTTGATGAAACCATTGTGAACTATATTAAAAAGGAACATAATTTGATGATTGGTGAGCGTACGGCGGAAGAGGTCAAAATTGCAATAGGCTCTGCCTATCCATATGATGATGAGGATGTAATGAACGTGAAAGGACGCGATCTTATCTCGGGGCTTCCAAAAGTTATTTCGATAAAGGCATCTGAAATTAGAGAAGCGTTATATGAACCGATTTATGATATTATCGATGCCATCAAATTTACCCTTGAGAAAACACCACCGGAGCTCGCAGCGGATATTATGGAGAGAGGTATCATGCTTGCAGGCGGTGGTGCACATCTGCGTGGTCTTGACAAACTCATTGAAATAGAAACCCATATTCCGGTGCATGTGGCGGACAGTCCGCTCAATGGCGTTATTCGAGGAATTGAAAAGGTGTTAGAGGGTGGAGATCGGAACATACTTCGCAAGGTGCTCATCAGCTCCAAAAAAACTCGATAATAAGGCTTAACCGAAACGGAACGTATGAGCAAAGGGGGAACGGTTTTTTACGATGAGGGACTTTCTTAAAAGAAACTTTTTGCGATATTTTATCATAGTTATTGTACTGACCCTTTTGATCACATGGATTACAACAGGTGTATCCGATGGTCAAGCAGGGCCGCTTGGAAATGTACTGGGGATCATTGTATCCCCTGTGCAAAAGAGTGTTACATATATGACGGGCGGCATTGGGTCATTTTTTGATGGAATTTCAAAGATGAGGAGTGCTGTGAAAGAAAACGAGCTACTAAATGAAAGAATTAGGCAGCTTGAAGGAGACTCCAGGGATTACGAAGAATTTAAAAATGAAAATGAACGCTTGCGTAGCCTTTTGGAATTTGTGCAAAAGCAAAAGCAGAAGAATTTAGATGCTATAGCCGCTGAGGTAGTAGCAAAGGAACCGGGGAATTGGTATTCTGTTTTTACTCTGGATAAAGGGACGGCAAACGGCGTGAATGTCAATTCCGTCGTAATCACCCAGCAAGGTCTTGTGGGTAGAGTATTTGAAGCCGGAACCACATGGGCAAAAGTAACCGCTATTATTAATTTTGGTAATAATGCATCGGCGGTTTTAACCAGAACCGGCGATAGAGTGGTCATAGAGGGAGATGTGGAACTGCAGGAAAACGGTTTATCAAAAATGTCGCTCATTCCCAATGATGCAGATATTATGGTGGGTGATCCGGTGGAGACCTCAGGCGCCGGTGGAATATATCCTGCCGGGATTTTTGTGGGTAGGGTAAAAAACATCAATCATGAGCAGGGGGATGTATACAGAGAGGTTACCGTAGAGCCTGCTGTTGATTTTTCAAGAATTCGCGAGGTTTTAATTATACGGCAGTAGTTTTTAATCTGTTAATAATATATTATGAGGAGGGTCTTTGAGTGAATATTGTTGCCATATGCATCTACTTTTTTAGCTTTTATATTTTGCAGACAACCGTTATCAATGTCATTTCCGTATATGGCACAAAACCTGACCTCATGCTCACAGCACTGCTTTGCCTCGCAATGCTCAGAGGGAAGGAAGAAGCATCGGTAGTCGCTATTTTTATAGGAGTAGCGCTTGATCTATTGTGGAGCGAGCATTTTGGGATATATACGATTTGTTTATTTGTCGTAGTTTGTGTATGTGGTCTGCTATTTGAAAGTGTTTTTCACCACAGTTTTGGTACGGCACTGATGGGTGTTTTCATATTTAGTATTGCATATGGTCTTATGTATACAATGTTTTATTATTTGCCACACGGAGGATTGAGAGGCTGGTATTTACTCATCAAAGTAATATTGCCTGCCGCTTTATACAATGCGGTGCTTGCGATGCCGATATACGGCATGATGAAGAGAGACCGCAGACTACAAAGTATATCATAGTGCAAGGAATGCAAACTGATTTGAGGGAGCTTTTTAGGTGAACAGTTTTTTTAGAAATCGATTTAATGTGCTATCACTCATTGCAGTGATGCTCATATTTATACTGTTATTTGGGCTATCCGGTCTTCAGCTGGTGCAAGGCGGTCAGTACAAGGCACTTTCTGAAAATAGAATGTATAAAACCATGCCCATTAAAGCACAACGTGGCGAAATTGTTGACAGATACGGCAGACCCATTGTAAGCAATAAAATGGTTTTCAGCGTGGTCATTAGCGATCGTAAGCTAAAGAACGCTCAGTTTAACCTCATGCTTGCCGACCTCCTTGAAATGACGCTGATGCATGGGTATGAATATACCGATAATCTGCCAATTGGTCTGAGTGAACCTTATGAGTATCGCTTTGATGCGCGACTTCCCGGTGGCACAGATGAAGGCAAATGGAAAAAGAATTTAGGGATTGCCGCGGAAGCAGCTGCACCCCTTGCCATGGAAGCACTTCAAAAAAAGTTTGGAATAGATGAAAGCATAAAGCCGGAAATGGTCAGACGGATGGTTGGACTTCGCTATGATATGCAACAAAGAATGTTCGGTCCTCGCAATCAGTTTTTATTTATGACAGATGTCAATTTTAATGTTGTGTCCATTATTAAAGAAAATACTATGCGTTTTATCGGTGTAGATATTTTAACGGAGCCCGTTCGGGATTATCCCATGGGTGAGGTAGGGGCCCATATCATTGGACAGGTAGATATTATCTATCAAGAAGAGTATGAATCCCTCAAAGCGCAGGGTTATGCGATGAACGATCTTTTAGGAAAGTCGGGCCTTGAGAAGGTTTTGGAGAAATATTTAAAAGGGCAGGATGGCCGTGAGAGCATGGAGTACAATGCCGGCGGCAAAAAAATTACGGTAGCAAAAAGATTGCCTCCCGTACCGGGAAATCGGGCAGTGGTCACCATTGATGCGCAGTTGCAAAAAACAGCAGAAGAAAGTCTTGCACAGGCAATCGGCGAGCTTCGGAAAGTTGGCGTTCCTGCCAAAGCCGGGGGTGCGGCAGTTGCAATTGAAATTGGCACCGGTGAGGTTTTGGCCTTGGCCAATTATCCGACATATAATCCCGCCACCTACAAGCAAGATTATGCAAAGCTGGTTGTGGATAGTCAAAAACCAATGTTCAACAGAGCGATTAGCGGAGCGTACCCACCCGGCTCTACCTTTAAAATGGTAACGGCATGCGCAGGTTTGCAGGAAGGTGTGATTAGTACCGGAGAGCATATCAATTGCACGGGCAGATATGAATATTATGCACCGGATTATAGACCTGCATGTTGGATATTTGGGCAAACTGGCGGCGTACATGGATATGAAAATGTAACCGGAGCCATTACCGACTCCTGCAATATATTCTTCTTCGAGACCGGCAGGCGACTTGGAGCTGAAAAATTAGGCAGTTATGCAAGACAATTCGGTCTTGGTGAATATACGGGAATAGAGCTTTCCGGAGAAGCAAAGGGCATTGTTGCCGGTGAGCAGTACAGAAAAAGCATCGGGGGAATATGGTATCCGGGAGACACTATCCAAGCGGCTATTGGTCAGTCGGATAATTTATTTACACCACTGCAATTGGCAAATTACGTGGCGACATTTGCTGCAAAGGGCGCAAGATACAAACCTCATATAGTCAAATCTGTATCCTCTTGGGATGGCAATGAGGTAGTATCAAACACCTTGCCTCAGCTCCTCAACACGGTGGATATCAAGGATGAATATTTAAAAGCCATTGTTGCTGGTATGGTGAAGGTAACCACAGAGGGAAGCGCAAAAAATGTATTTGCCGATGCGGCATATACCGCCGCTGCCAAAACCGGCACGGCACAGGTGCCGGGTGGATTGCCAAACAGTGTATTTGTGGCATTTGCACCTTATGACAATCCGCAAATTGCGGTTGCATGTATGATAGAGCATGGCAGTATAGAAGGGCAGGGATTTCATATTGCAGGTGCTGTAAGGAAAATCATAGATGCCTATTTTGGTGGTCAGTCGACCAATCAAATGACGGAAGGCCAAAATGTGCTGATACGATAATGCGAAAGAATGATACAAAGGCAGAAAGGAATGAACTTCATGGATTATGTAAAGCTAAAAGGGATTAAAAACGGTCTGAAGGCTGTGATTTCAAATGCGGCAAGATATGAAGATGTGCAAAAGGAGCTAGATGCAAAACTAAGTGCGGCCATTGAGCTTTTCAAAACCAAAAAAGAGCATGTGATGATTATTGAAGGCGGACTGCTAACGCATGATCAAAAATGCGAAATGCAGTGTAGCATATTTAAAATTTTGGGCACAAAGGTTTTGGTTCGTTTTGAAGAGCCACAGAAAGAGGTCTCACAGTTATCTCCTTGCCTGTTTCACTCGGGCACCGTTCGATCTGGTCAAAATATCGCATCTGACGGACATTTGGTGGTTCTGGGAGATGTAAATCCCGGTGCGGAGGTTTCCGCAAACGGCAACGTGATTGTTCTTGGCGCTTTGCGTGGACTGGTGCATGCCGGCGCAGGAGGAGACAGAAATGCCTTGGTAATTGCTTTGGGCCTTTCTCCTACGCAAATTAGAATAGCCGATATTATTACAAGAGCGCCAGATGATAATCCGGCGGTTGTATTTGAACCTGAAATTGCTTGTGTACGCGATAATAAAATTTATATTGATGTGGTCATTAAACACTAAGGATATTTATTTTTGTACATAATGAACAAATATTTGTCAAAAAATTAATATAAAAAAATATAGACTTCTTAGTTATTATATGGTATTATATAATATAAAGTGTATACAAACAAATACATAGGAGGATTATCGGATGAGTGAGGTATACGTAATAACGTCCGGCAAGGGTGGCGTTGGCAAAACGACGACCACGGCAAATATCGGTACCGGTCTTGCTATGATGGGCAAAAAGGTGGTCATGATTGATGCTGATATTGGGCTTCGAAATTTAGACCTTGTAATGGGCCTTGAAAACAGGGTGGTGTTCGATCTTGTCAACGTCGTGGAAGGGAAATGCAGGATTAAGCAAGCACTAATTAAAGACAAACGTCATCCTGAACTGCATCTTTTGCCTGCGGCACAAACAAGAGATAAGGATGCGGTCACTCCTGACCAAATGAAAAAGCTATGTTCTGATTTGAAAAAAGACTTTGATTTTGTATTGATTGATTGCCCTGCCGGCATTGAACAGGGCTTTAAAAATGCACTTGCAGGAGCGGATAAGGCAATTGTTGTGACAACTCCTGAAATTTCCGCAGTGCGTGATGCAGATAGAATTATTGGGCTTCTAGAATCCCATGGACTGAACTCACCAAGGCTTTTGGTAAATAGAGTTCGAATTGATATGGTGAAAAAAGGGGATATGATGAACGTGGAGGACATCATTGACCTTCTTGCTATTGAGCTTATCGGCGTGGTGCCTGATGATGAGAGCATTATCGTCACTTCCAATAAAGGCGAACCTGTGGTGATGGATGAACGTTCAAAGCCAGGTCAAGCCTATCGCAATATTGTGCGTCGAATACTGGGCGAGCAGGTGCCGCTTCTCGAACTTGAAAATGACAGTATTTTAACAAAATTTAAAAAATTGTTCAAAGCAAGAGGTTAAAGGAGGAAAAATCATGTTTGAAAATTTACTCAGCTTTTTCTCCAAGCCAAGAACAGGTGCTATCGCAAAGGACAGATTACAGCTATTGCTGTCCATTGATCGAAAAACCACCTCATCTATTCCGGAAAATATATTGATTGCGCTTAAAGAAGAGCTGATCCAGGTTATTAATAAGCATTTGGACGTTGAACTAAGTGAGCTTGATATGAAAATAGACCGTTCCACCGATGATTGCGGCAGAGTCATATCCTCCTTGGTTGCCAATATACCGATTAATCACGCAAAAAAGAAATAATATATATGAGAGGAGAGACGACCTGTGAATTTAGCACTCATTGCTCACGATAAGAAGAAGGAACTTATGGTACAATTTTGCATCGCATATAAAGGTATATTGGAAAAGCACAACCTTTGTGCAACAGGGACTACCGGAGGACTTATATCGGAGGCAACGGGTCTTAGAATTCACAGATTTCTTTCCGGCCCTCAAGGAGGCGACCAGCAAATTGGCGCACGAATTGCATATAACGAAATTGATATGGTGTTATTTTTTCGAGATCCGCTTACAGCCCAGCCTCATGAACCGGATGTGAATGCACTGCTTAGACTTTGTGATGTACATAATATCCCGCTTGCCACAAATGTTGCAACGGCCGAAGTGCTTGTGCGAGGGCTGGATAGAGGAGATCTTGACTGGAGAGACATTGTTAATCCAAAATCCAATAAAGGGATTGTTTAAATGTGTGCACCTGTTTCGTTTCCATTATTTTGGCATAAGCGAAGCAGGTGTTCTATTTTGGTGGTGAATAAATGAAAACGGTGATCAAGAACATTAGTATTGTAAGTCCCGGTAAAAAGACTATTTCTCATGGATGTATTGCCATAGACGGTGAAATCATTACCTATGCGGGAGAGCATCAAGAAATACGGGGTGAGTGTGTTATTGATGGGGAGGGCGGAATTGCATTGCCGGGTTTTGTCAATGCACATACGCATTCACCAATGACACTTCTTCGGAATTATGCCGATGGGTATAATCTGCATGACTGGCTGCATAATTATATATTCCCCATAGAAGAAAAGCTCACGCGTGAGGATATATACTGGGGAAGTATGCTAGCTATTATGGAAATGCTTGCAAGTGGCACCACACTTTTTGCAGACATGTATGATTTTATGGAGCAAGTTGCCATGGCTGTGGATCAGTCGGGCATCAAGGCTCATTTATCCAGAGGTCTTATATGCTTTGACGATGATGAGGATTTTGCATCAAATAAGCGCTATGCTGCGGCGCAGGATTTGGTTCGCAATGTTCATGATAGCGCAGGGGGCAGAATAAAGGCAGGATTTGCACCGCATGCGGTCTATACCACAACACCCGGCTTCTTGAAATTTATTGGAGAAAAAGCACAAGAACATGGCGTTTTGGTGCATACCCATTTATCGGAAACAATCAAAGAAAATGAAGATTGCATAGCACTACACGGAAAAAGCCCAACCAGGCTTATGTATGATTGCGGCATATTCAATAATAAGACCATTGCGGCCCATTGTGTACATATGAGCCAAGAGGATCTCCTGCTTCTAAAAGAAAAAAATGTAACACCGGTGCATAATCCCTCCAGTAATTTAAAGCTTGGAAGCGGCGTTGCGCCATTGCACGATTTTTTAACAAGCGGGCTTATCCCGGCGCTTGGCACGGATGGCACCGCCAGTAATAATAATTTAAACATCGTAGAAGAGATGCACATCGCGGCGCTTTTGCACAATGGCGTTCACATGGATCCAACGTTGGTACAAGCCGAGGATGTTGTGAAAATGGCAGTCAATGCGAACGCTTTGGGTTTTGATGATTGCGGAGCGCTTGAAAGTGGCAAAAAGGCAGATATAGTCATTTTGAGCACGAAATTACCTCATTGCCGCCCGATGCACAATGCACAGTCGCACTTGGTATATTCCGCGAGTGGTGCAGATGTTAGTCATGTATTTGTGGATGGCAAGTTATTATACCAACATGGAGAATATAAAACGATAGACAGTGAAAAAGTATATTATAATATAAAGCAGTGTTGCAAAAGACTGTTTGGTATGTGAAGGAGGCGTTTTTTTGTACATGGCGAGTGTTAACCGATACGAAGCGATGAAATATGTGCGTTGTGGCAAAAGTGGCCTCAAATTGCCGCAAATTTCATTGGGTTTATGGCACAATTTTGGTGGGGTTGATACACTGGAAAATGCCAGAAGCATATTGCACACGGCATTTGATTTGGGTATAAATCATTTTGATCTTGCCAACAATTATGGCCCGCCGCCGGGTAGCGCGGAGGAAAACTTTGGTAAGCTGCTTAAGCAGGATTTTTTGCCTTATCGAGATGAGCTTATCATTTCCACGAAGGCTGGATATCATATGTGGCCGGGCCCGTATGGTGAATGGGGAAGCAAAAAGTACATGATGGCAAGTCTTGACCAGAGCTTAAAACGCATGGGCCTTGACTATGTGGATATTTTCTATTCCCACAGGCCGGATCCTGAAACGCCCATGTGGGAAACCATGGACGCATTGGCTTCGGCGGTGCGGCAAGGCAAAGCACTCTATGTGGGAATATCCAGTTACAATCCGGAGCAAACCGCCATGGCCTATGACATTCTGGATAGTATGGGAGTAAAATGCCTCATTCATCAGCCATCGTATTCCATGTTTAACAGAGGGATTGAAAATGGTCTGCTGGATGTGCTCAAGGAAAAGGGGATGGGATGTATTGTATTTTCTCCTCTTGCCCAAGGGATGCTGACAGGTAAATATCTGCAAGGCATACCGGAGAATTCAAGAGCCGGCAAAACAACCGGTTTTTTAAAGCGAGAGCAGGTAACCAAAGGAACAATTCAAAAAGTGATTTTGCTTGATGAAATTGCAAAAAGTAGAGGTCAATCCATTGCCCAAATGGCTTTATCCTGGGTGCTTCGAGGCGGTCGCGTACATTCTGCAATTATTGGTGCGAGCAGTCCGGAGCAGGTAATTGAAAACGTTGCAGCCATAAACAATACCGAATTTACCGGCCAAGAGCTGAGCTGTATAGAAAACATTTTAGGGAGTTAAAATAGAAATAGGAAAAATAGAAAGTAGGGGGAAAAATGGGGAAAAAGGATTGTCCCGACACACCGCACAAAACTTCCATTGGAGGACAGGCGGTCATCGAAGGGGTCATGATGAAAGGACCTGAAAATATTTGCGTTGCCGTAAGAAAAGCGGGCGGCGAAATAATTACAGATCGTAAGCAAATCAATCCAATGATAAAAAAACACAAGCTTTTTAAGCTTCCTATCATCCGCGGCATTGTCGCTTTTGTGGATTCTCTTGTTTTGGGCACAAAAACCTTGATGTACTCAGCGGAACAATACGAAATTGAAGAGGAAGATGCCAAGGATGCCAAACCATCCAAATTTGATGCATGGATTGAAAAAGTATTCGGCAACAAAGAGGCTGTTATTTACACTTCCGTGGTGCTGGCCATGTTGCTTGCGGCAGGACTATTTATTTGGCTTCCGGCAAATATTGTGGGCTTGTTGCGCAATGCCATTTCTAATCGCTTTTTGCTCAGCCTCATCGAAGGCGTGGTGCGTATATCCATTTTCGTGTTGTATATTTTTCTTGTCTCGCGCAGTCGAGACATACAGCGTGTTTTTCAGTACCACGGAGCGGAACACAAAAGCATATACTGCTATGAAAATGGCGAGGCACTGACGGTTGAAAATGTAAAAAAGTATCCATGTGAGCATCCAAGATGCGGAACAAGCTTTTTGCTAGAGGTCATGGTCATTAGCGTCATTGTTTTTTCGGCACTAAAATGGGATAATCTTCTGCTTAGAGTTGTGCTAAAATTATTGTTGATGCCTCTGGTGGCAGGACTTGCTTATGAGTTTTTGAAAGTGGCGGGGAAAAGCACTCACCCAATCATGAGGTTTTTGAATAAACCGGGGATGTGGCTACAAAATCTGACAACCAGGGAGCCGGACGAGAGCCAAATTGAAGTAGCCATTTGTGCTTTAAACGGTGTTTTAACCGGCAATAAGGAAGATGATAAATGGTAGCTTCTATTAGAGAACTTTTGCGATATGGAAATAAAGAATTAGAGCATGGCGGCTCACCTTCCGGTGAAGCCGCTGTGCTTTTGATGCATGCAGCAGAAATTGACCGTCTCACCATGGCCATCCATCAAGAGGAAGTGCAATCACCGGAGGTATGCAGCCGCTATCTTTCGTTTATCGCCCAAAGAAAAGCTCAAAAACCGGTAGCTTATATTGTTGGAAAAAAAGAATTTATGGGGCTTTGTTTTAAAATTAGCGAGGATGTGCTCATACCAAGGCCCGAAACGGAAACCTTGGTGGAAACTGTGATAAAGCTTGCGAGTAATTCTCAGGTCAAAATATTGGATTTATGTACCGGAAGTGGTTGCATTGCCGTGTCAATCGCAAAGCATTTACCACATTGCCACGTGAGCGGGATAGACATATCGGAGAAGGCACTTGCGGTGGCACAAGAAAATGCAATGAAACAGGATGTGATGGATAGGGTGCGATTTGAAAAATGTGATTTATTGCAAACGGCACCAAAGGATATGGAACAATATGATATTGTGGTATCCAATCCGCCATATATTGAAACGCAAGTAATTAAAACTTTGGAATGTGATGTGAAGGATTTTGAACCAAAAATCGCACTCGACGGCGGTGAGGATGGATTATTATTTTATCGTGCGATAAAGAGGCATATTCACCATTGCAATAGAAATACTTTTATTGCACTTGAAATCGGATACAATCAAAAGGCGGCAGTGGAAGCACTTTTTGCAGAGGTGTGCTATGATATTGAAACAAAAAAAGACCTGTCTGAGAAAGACAGGCTTGTGTGTATGAAAAAGAAATAATAAAAAAGACGATGAGAATTATTTTATCGCTTTTAGCAATTGAATTTGTTCTTCCACGGGGGAAACATAGGCCGTTTTATAATTCACATAGATGACCATACCGGGCTTGGCACCCGAAGGCTTGCTCACATTGCGAATTTCCGTATAATCCACAGGCACATTGTATGAGCTGCGTGCTTTTGAATGGTATGCGGCAATCATGGCGGCTTCGGTTAAGGTTGAATTTGGAACGGTTTTTTTATTTGTAAGAATAACGGTATGAGAGCCGTGTATCGCTTTGGTGTGAAACCATATATCGTGGTTAGAAGCAAGTTTCAAGGTAAGATAATCATTTTGCAGATTATTTTTGCCAACAAGAATTTCAAAGCCATCACTGCTGAGATATCGCATGGGTGATGACGGCACTCGGATTTTATTTTTGCCGTTGCTTTTCATTTTCATAAATCCACCCAGCATAAGCTCGTTTCGGATTTCCGAAATTTCGCTGTCCGAATCCGCTCGTTCAATAGAGGACTGAACACTTTCTAAGTAGTCAATATCTGCACGAGAGAGGAGTAACTGTTCTTTGGCGGCGACAACCGTTTTTTTGAGTTTATTGTATTTATGATAATACTTCTGTGCATTTTCGGAAGGGGAAAGAAAAGGGTCTAAAGTGATATCCACCAGCGAATTTTGCGGATCAAAATAATTCTGCACTCTAGCAATTTTGTCCCCTTTTTGCAGTAGATATATATTCGCAGTGATAAGGTCGCCCATCTGCCGAATTCTTTCCAAATCTTCAGCACCGGAAAGTGCTTCCTCTTGAATTTGGGCTTTTTTTCTGTACCGCTGTAATAGTGTGCTCACCATCTTTGAAATATCGCTACTTCTTTGCATAAGTCGCTGGTTATGCTCTTTTTGATAATAAAAATCATCCAGTGCAATGCAAAGCAGCTCCGGATGGCTTTGTGAGTATGCACCTTCGTACTGCACAATGTCAATGCAGGAGAAATCAAAAGGCACACCTTTTTCATCAGTTAAAATGCATGGCGAAAAGCTGCCATTTTCGATTTTGGCAAAAACATCTGCCGCACAATTTGCAACCCGGCGCAAATTGGCCTCGCTTAATATGGTATCGGTAAACGTGGAGGCGCGAAATACAATTTCTCTACAGATAAGAGGGCTCAGGCCCGAAAAAGTATCTAAAAGCGCTTTATCCGCCGGCCTTCCGATATGCCGGTAAAGTAAATCAGCTACAGCATCCTCATCGCCACATGAATTTTCCTTATTCTGGGGAGGGGGAAGTGTGTATTTTACACCGGGAAGCATGATTCGCAGACTGCTAATATCGCCGTCAATATGCTTTGCACAGTCCGCAACATTGCCGCTTGGATGTGTAAGGATAATATTGCTATACCTGCCCATAATCTCAATGATAAGTTCTTTGGTCGTGAGATCCCCTAATTCATTTCTGCTCTCGATACCAAAGATAATGATGCGTTCAAGTTGAGGCTGCCGAATATAAGTTATTCTCCCGCTTGTAAGATGCTTTCGCAAAAGCATACAAAAGTTTGGAGGAGTTTTCGGGTTCTCCCGAGAAACGGTAGTGAGTAGCACCCTTGCAAGCGAAGGATTGGCGCTGAGGAGGAGCTTATACGAACTGTTTTGTGTGCGTAAATTTAAAATTACCTCATCCTTTTGGTGCATATATATTTTATCTACCTTTGCGCCTAAAATCAAAGTGTTCAGTTCTTCTGTGGCGCACCGAGTTGTTATTCCATCATACGGCATATGGTTCATCCCTTCTATTTCACGAAAACTGCACAGCGCATATTGATACATCATTGATAGTATGTAGCATAGTATATCATAAATATTTATATAAATAAAGAGAAAAGTAAAAAAAATAAAATAATCATTCCCATGAAAAGCAAATAACATGAAAAATATTGACTTTTTATGTGGAGTGGTGTATGATATTGCTATATCATGAAAATAGGATAGAGGTGATGATATGATGACCGAAGAAATGCTTCCAAAAGCATGGAATGAATTTGTGAGCAAGCTTACGTATTTTCCGGTAATAGTCAAAACACTCGAGCGAATACATGATGTTAACTGGTCTATGGAGCCGAATATACATAATCATTTTGAAATGGTGTATATCAAAAGAGGCAACGCTATATTTAATATTGAAAATGTGGATGTACCGCTAAGCCCCAATCACATTATTATTCTAAAGCCAAAGCAGTGGCATAAATTTACTGTTAAATCTCCTTCCTGTGAATTTCTCGTGCTCAGTTTCACCTTTCATACGGGCGAAAACCCCGATAATTATTCTTTAGAAGATTTCATCGATTCATTTAAGAACATGGAAAATGGCAGCTTCATTACCCTTCGTCTTGCCCCTAAAAATGATATAACAGCCATTATGCACAAAATCATCAGAGAACGAGATAGGGGAGAGCAATGGTCTGAGTTTTTTACGTATCTTCTCATTATTGAACTTTTTGTGAGCATATCAAGAATTGTCAAGCAAGATTGGGAACAAAGTAGCAGATTTCGAAGCATTAATTTAGATGATAGTATGTCCTTGGCAAAAGAATACATTGAACAAAATTATAACAAAGACATTACCCTTGCGGATATTTCAAAATATATATACATCAGTGAAAGCTATTTTGCACATAGTTTCAAAAATAAGTTTGGTATAAGTCCTAAAAATTATATATTGAAAATCCGAATTAAGGCAGCTTGCGAAATGCTTGCAAAAACAGATATGATGATAGGGGATATTGCGCTTCACGTTGGTTTTTCCAGTCAACAAAGATTTAATGATATTTTCAAAAAGCACAAAGGAAAAACCCCTTTGAAATATAAAAAGGAATATAAACGAACGATGCTGAATATTGTCGATAATAAGTAACATATACTGGCATTTAAACAAAATATGGTGTATTTTATGCCAAAATGTGACCAAATGCATATGAAAAACAATGATATGTGACTATTTGTTAATTGAAATAGTCAGCAAACAATGCTATAATATAGGAAGATTATAGATATGAATGAAGTGCGATACTCATTCATCATAAATTTTTAGGAGGAAGGAAGTAAAAATGAGCAACGCATCAATTCAAAAAGCAAATGCCGTTTCATCAAGCCAAAAAACGGCCTTGCAAGAGTGGAAAAGAGATTTCAAACGAAATTACAATCTTTATTTAATGGCTTTGCCGGCATTATTACTATTTATCGTGTTTTGCTATTTTCCAATGTATGGAATTATCATCGCATTTAAAAATTATGATATGGCGAAGGGCATTTCAGGCGGTGATTGGGTTGGTTTTAAGTATTTTATTCAATTTTTTAAAGATCCTGCTTGCTGGCGTTTAATCAGAAACACACTTTCAATCGGTATATACAGCCTTTTATGGGGTTTTTGGCCTCCCATTTTGTTGGCTATATTACTCAATGAAACAAAACTGATGGGTTATAAGAAAACAGTTCAGTCCATTAGTTATCTACCCCATTTTATTTCAATTGTCGTTATCGTGGGTATGTTGATGGAAGTACTCAGTCCAACCGGTATCGTCAATCAGTTCAGAACCTGGGCATTTGATGCGAAGTCTATACCATATTTTAATGAAGCAAAATATTTTAGAGGTTTATACATAGGGAGTGGTATCTGGCAGGGCATGGGCTGGGGTTCCATTATATATCTTGCTGCGCTATCCGGAATTAGTTCAGAGCTTTATGAAGCAGCAATGATAGACGGCGCCAATCGTTTCAGAAGAATTTGGCATATTAGCTTACCGGGTATTTTGCCGGTTGTAACCATTATTCTCATCCTCAATGCCGCGAGCATTGTAAACGTTGGTTTTGAAAAAATTCAGTTGATGTATCAACCTCTTACATACGAAACAGCAGATGTTATTTCAACTTATGTCTATCGAAGAGGTATTACAAGTCTGAACTTTAGTTATGGTACTGCAATCGGTCTGCTCAACAGTGTGGTTGCGTTTGCAATTTTGTATATTTCCAATACTGTGAGTAAGAACATGAAGGGCAGTACACTTTGGTAAGTCGAACCCAACGATTATTTTGAGGAGGAATCAATAATGGCAAAAGAATCTTTTAGCTCTAAAGTCTTCGATGTCGTAAATTTTATTATTCTTTTTGTATTTACTGCATCCATTATATACCCATTTGTTTATATGCTTTCACAGTCTATCAGTGACCCGTTTGCGGTAGGTCTGATGAAGGTAAAGCTTTGGCCCATCGGTTTTCAGACCATTGCATATGGAACGGTATTTAAAGACCCTCAAATCCTCACTGCTTATTGGAATAGTATCGTGTACACATCGATATCTACCGTATTTGCAATTACATTTAATGGTCTTGCTGCCTATGCACTGTCTAGAAGCTACTTCAAAGGGAAAGGACCACTCACCTTTATATTTGCGGTTACCATGTTCTTTTCGGGCGGTATGATCCCTGCGTATTTGAACATCAAAAACCTTGGCCTTTTGGACTCCATTTGGGCAATTGTTTTGCCGTCGGTTGGTATGTGGAATATTATGCTGATGAGAACCAACTTCATGCAGCTTCCGGATTCTCTTGTTGAATCTGCGTATATTGACGGTGCAAACGATTGGTACATATTTTATAAGATTATCGTTCCTTTATCAACAGCGATTATTGCAACCATTGCGGTGTTTGCTGCTGTTGGACAATGGAATAACTATTTTGGACCTCTATTGTATATCCAAAGTTCGGATAAAGAGCCACTCACTTTATTGCTTCGCAGAATTCTCATTACCAACGAGGTTCTTCAGACGGCAGGTGCCGCTGTAAATGAAGCAAATCAGTCGGATGTGGTTGACCCGGTGATGTACAACGGTATGGTGCAGTCTCTTAAAATGGCAACCGTATTTGTAACCATAGGACCCATTGTTATGGTATATCCATTTGCACAGAAATATTTTGTAAAAGGTGTGCTGGTGGGTTCGGTAAAGGGTTAAAATAAAAATCAATGCACAGTATTTAGGTACTGTAGCTAAAAAATGGAGGTATAATATGAAATCAATGAACCTTGCGAAGATTTTAACATGGGCGCTTGCACTTTCTATGGCCTTCACGCTTGTATCCTGTAGCGG
>CAZQDP010000006.1:52737-53999 GCA_964592375.1 uncultured Eubacteriales bacterium
CTGCCCGGTCTTAAGCGTTGGTTAGACAAGTATCCCGATATTCGCGAAGCCATGAACCATCCGGAAGATAAAAAATTATATGGTTTCCCACTTGTATATGACCTTGAAGCCTTTGACTCTGTTTTCACAGTCAGAAATGATATGCTCAAAAAGGGCGGCATGGATGCCAGTGAAATCAAAACTTTGGATGATTTCAAAAATGCACTTCTGGCTCTAAAAAAAGCAAGCGGACAGAAGTATATCGCTTCAAGCAGACTTGGATGGAATTATTTCTCACTTTATTTGGGTAAATTTATGGGTACCGGTCCGGATATGGTTTTTGATAACAGATTGCCGAGCGGAACAAATAAGTACATATATGGTCCTTCATCAGCGCAGTACAAAAAGTTTTTGGAATTTGCAAACTGGATGTACAAAAATGAAGTTTTGCATCCCAGCTTTGCTACAATGGAACAGCAAGAACTGTTTGCCGGTTATTCAGACGGCAAGTTCTTGGTTTCTATGGAACAGGTTACAATGGGCATGACGCTTGGCGGCAATGATCCTGTTAAATATCCAGACAGAGAAGAAAAAGCAATATTCCCAGTAGCAATAGATGGTGTTGTACCCATGCAGAACGAATTTTTACATCAGAATAATGGCTTTAGATGGCCGGCTACTGTGAGCAAAACCTCGAAGAATATTGATGCAGCCATGAGAATGATGGATTGGCTATATACAGACGAAGGAATTTATTCCAATCGTTTTGGTAAAGAAGGCGAGCATTGGGTCAAAGATGATAGTTATTTCTATGGGGCAAAAGTTACTGGCACCCAGTCTTATTCAACTGACCTTCTTGTGAAACAAGGAAAAATGTCAAAAGAAGATTATGATAAACTTCCAACTGTAAACGATTTGGGTGGTCTTGGAAGCTATTGGCTCATGGGCGTTATTCAAGCCGATAACCGTTTTGGTCTTTTGGATAGACCAAAAGACATTGTAAAGGAAAAACCATTTACTACTTTTATTAAGGATAACGTAGAGTATGGTCTTAAAAATGGCTACACCACCGGAAAGACTGATCCTATTGTGGATTTTTCAAAGGAAGAAATGGATACAATGGCGACAATCAAAACAACACTCGATACGTTTGCCAGCGAAAACTCCATGAAGTTCATCACGGGAGACAAACCTTTGAGCGAATTCGATAGCTTTGTAGCTGAGCTTGAAAAATTAGGTTCAAAGAAAATTGAAGACATGTATAATGCAAAGCTGAAATAAAA
>CAZQDP010000007.1:0-46345 GCA_964592375.1 uncultured Eubacteriales bacterium
AATACAACCTCGTCCGGCACATCATTGGTATAATGAATATCCACTGATTTTGTTTCGGAGTATTCATCCGTATCTAAACGAACACTGTAGGTAACAGGAGCGGTAGCATTGTCCGTTGTCAATATATCATAAACAATGCAAATACCATTGGCATCTGTTTTCCCAGAGTATTCTTTACCCGTAACCGTACTACGCACGGAGACCAATGCATCCGCTGCAGGCATAGCTCCTTTTGTAGCGGTAACCTTTAATCTTCCATATGGAATGTATTTGGGGTCAAGTGCGATATTATTCTGATTAAATGTTGCACCATTTTGCAGGTCGGCATTAGCAACACTAATCACTTTATTGATGCCACCAATATCCTTGGCATATGTAACCTTATATTGCGCGTCACCTTCTGCTCTTACTTTGTAGCTACCAACATCAATGGCTCTAAATAAAAACTCTCCGCTGTAGCCACTATAATAATAGCCCTTATCGACATAAGTGCCTTCTGTTCCGCTTGGTGAATACTCAAGGACAATCTTTTTATTAACACTATAGCTCCCATCTGCAGATACTGCGCCTTCAATAATCACCCTATTCATCTGCACATACACAGTAAATATTTGATCGATGGATTTTGCCGGAACGCCGCTATCTGTAGCTCGTATCTTAACGGTGAAATATTGATTGATGTCATAATTAAAAGCAATTGTATTGGAGAGATAATACTTTCCTGCATTACTCACAATGGCAAACTTCTGATTATCATACACATTGGGCAACAGCGCGTATGTTAATGTGTTTCCCGCATCCGGATCAACACCGGTCAACTGACCTATCATTTCGTTGGCCTTATTTTCCAAAACAGTATTGGAAGAAAGATATACCTTTGTAGGGGCATCGTTCTGGTCCAAAATGCTGATATTGATGATTTTTTCATGATACAAACCACCATTGTCTGTTGACCTTACTTTGATAGAGTATACACTTTTTGCTTCATAGTTAAATATCAAAGCAGCTTTCAGTTCATTACCGACAATGGTAAATTGTGCATTATCGCCATATCCCGAAACCAAGGTATAGGTAAAGCTTGCTCCGGCATCCTCATCGGTTGTTGCAAAAGTACCTACATTTGTACCAACTGGCATATTTTCAACCACAGTCGTTCCAACAAGGCTAACATCGGTAGGTGCCTCATTTAAGTTATTCACTGTAATAGTAAACTCCTTGGTAAAGAAATTAGTAGGTTTTGTGGGGTCGGTTGCCTTAACAGTCACTCTATAGGATGTTTTGGCTTCAAAATTTAAGTTTGTGTTTGTCTTCAAGGTGCGGCCATCAATCACAAAAGCTCCGGCAATTTCCTGCGTGTCAATTGTGAATTGGTAACTGCTATCCCCATCGTGGTCAACAGCAGCGAACCTGCCAACGACCTTACCGTTTTCAGCATTTTCGTCGACATCAAGCTTGGAAAGACTTAAATCTTCAGGTGCTTCATTCACATCCAGCGAGAAAATCAATAGCTCATTTTGGATTACGACTGATCCTAATGTTGCTTTAATCTTTACGGAATACTTATTTTTAGATTCAAAGTTCAGCTTTTGAGTGTTTTTAAGAGTATTTCCTTCAATGGTAAATAACGAAGCATCACCAAAGCCCGGAACGATTTCATATGTAAATGTGCCAATCGCACCAACAACTGAAAGTGTTCCTATATTTGCGTTAATAATGGTTTCATCCACAGTATTAGTGGATATTGTAATATACCCATCATCCGCACTATCTGTAATTGCAATTGTTGCATTTAATGTAGAAGACAGATTGCCTGTATCCTTGGCAATAATCGTGAGACTGTAGGTTTTTGGCATTGTCTCATAATCAAATACTTTTTTGGTTATCAGTCTGTTCCCAATGATTTCAAATTCTTGGCTGATGCCTTGAATTTCATATACCATAGTTGACACATCGCCATTGTCCTGGTCTGTTGCAGAAAGTATACCTACAACCGTACCTTGCGCCAACATTTCCGAGACTGTAGTATTAGAAATGGCTACATTAGACGGTGCTTCATTTTGATTGGTTACATCAATGCTAAACACCTGTTCAATATAACGATTATCAGCAAAGGTTGCTCTGACTTTCACAACATATTGACACTTTGCTTCAAAGTTCAATGCATTCTTCGCTCGAAGGCTTGCTGCAGAGATGTCAAAAACCTCAGCATCTCCGAAACCAGCTACAATGCTGTAAACCGGCGTGTCGTTTTCAGGGTCCATAACGGACAAGGCCCCAATGACAGCGTTTACTTGGTTGTTTTCTTCAATGGTTCTATTGCTAAGTGCAATTGTACCCGGCAATTCGTTTATATTATTGATAAGAATAGTAATGTCTTTTTCATAAGTCAGTTTAGCTGTACCAAAAAGCGAATCGCCATTATCGGTTACTCTTACTCTGATGGTGTATTGCTTAATCGGACTCTCGTACTCAAACGCCACCTTAGTTTTTACCTGAGACCCATCAATGCCTGTTGCCAAAAACTCATTGCTGTTTAAAATCTCATATGTAAGCTGCGAGCCTGTGTCAACATCAACCCCCTTAAGGGAACCTACAAACGAACCTATCGGCATTTGTTCATCTATCTTATCATTCGATATGGTAATGTCCGTAGGTGAATCATTCATATCTAACACATTAATGGTTAAGGTTTTTTCAAAACTAAGCTGTGGGGTTCCATTATCCGTTACTTGAATTCTGACCAAATGGCTATTGTTTGTTTCGAAATCCAAAGCGCTTTGGGTTTTCAGCTTATCGCCTACAACTGTAAACAACGCAATGTCTCCACCCACAACGGAATAAGTAAGCTGCGATGCAAAATCGGAATCCAAGGCACTAAGGGTACCGATTTCAAAACTCACATCATTTTCATTCGCAATGTTTTGGGATAATACAAGGTCGCTCGGTGCTTCATTAATATCATTGATGCTAATGGTAAATTTCTTTTCAAAACTCCCTGCCGGAAAACCATTGTCTGTTACTTTAATTCTGACACTGTAAGAGGATGCTTGTTCAAAATTAAAAAGCGTATTTGTTCTGATTGTATCACCAGCTATGGTAAATTTATTATTATCCGTTGCACCGTCACCCGGAGCAAGCTGATATGTAAATGTCTGTCCTGCATCTGCATCCGTGGTGCTAAAAGCACCTATCGTTGTACCGATCGGGCTATTCTCATTCACTGAGGTTTTTGACAGCGCAATGTCTGTAGGTGCTGTATTTGCAATTTCACCGTTATTGACAACGACATTAAACTCTACCACTGCTTTCTCCGGAGAGTTGTCATTGCCATCGCCACTCATTGCGTTTCTATATCCCACAATTTTCACAGGTTCTGTGGGGGTATATTCCTTTGCATTTAATGCGATAAAGTATTGAATTACACCATCAATAGTCTCACTGTTTACAGATACGCCAAGCTTTGTATTGTCCGATGAGTAATACTCCATTTTGCCAGACAAATCAACCGAAGCCTTATTTAATGCAGCTGTAAATATTCTATACTCATTTGTGTCCCCTTTTTTAATGTATAGGGTCCCGCGATTATATGTCTGGGTTACACCAACCTTGGGAGCCATATAAAACTTGATTGCAGGCATTCCTGCATACTCCTCATTGTTAAATGAAACTACATTGGAAGAAACCGCAGAGCATTTGTAGCTTGCATCAATAATGCCTGACAGTTCATAAACCTTGTCAATAAAGCTATCGGAATCTGTTTCAGAATCAGGCAACCAGTTAGTTGCTTGATTAATTTTTGTTTTCAGCGCTAATAAATCCGCATCAGCCGTTGATGCAAAAATATTATACACGGACTTAATCATATGTTCATGTAAGATATCCGTATAGCTTTTCGTGTTACTTAAAAAGAATAATTGCCGCGCAGTGTTGTAAAACTGCGAGAGTTGAATTTCGTAGCTAAACTTTGCCCTAAGCTCGTCCATCAGCTTTGTGCATGCACTACCACTAACACTGGCACCCAAGAGTGTTTCAAGACTTGTAAGCGTTGAAGACTCAAACCTGTCCACGGCAGTGTTGATATTTGATCTCCCACAGAAATATAAGCTTGCAAATCCATATATAACATTTGCCGCTTCTTTTTTTGCAGCTATTTCACTTCCGCAGTTGGTCTTCATTTGCTCGGTAATCATCCCACTGAGCAAGCTGTCCCACCTTGGATCTAGGGTGCTGCTGGGATCCATTGCAGTAAGTGTTGCATTGCGAAATGAATCCATTTGCGCTTCCTGTCCATCGATTAAATTTGAATAATCATATGTCATGCGGTTGATGAGTTCTGTTTTAAAGCTTGAACGATCAGAACTCGGAAAGCCAAGAATGGATGGTGTATCGCTGATTGTTGCAATTTGACCTGCATCCTTTTGTTCGGCTAATATACCCATCGGCAACAAGGTCGAGAATAACGTTGCAACGAGTAATACCGAAAGATACTTAAAAATTTTCTTATTCATTCTTTCACTCCTCTTTTACTTTATAAAATATTTGTTTCCTTTTACATACCTTATTGGGTAAGCTTATTAAACTTCTTCAGAGCATTATATATAATCTGCGCCGTTTCTACTCGCGTTGCCGATGCAGACGGTTCAAACACATTGCCCGGATACCCATTGATAATGCCCAAAAGCCGCATGGCATACACTGCTTCCTTGGCATAACCTGCAATTTGAGTGTCATCAATAAAAATTTGCTGGGAAGGGTTTAACTCTCCATGGAGATTGAGGAAAATAATTAACCGATGCATGATAACTGCCATGTCTTGCCTCGGAATAAATGTATCCGTCCCAAACATGCCATCTCCAATCCCATTGACAATGCCTATTTTAGTAAGGCTTGCAACGTATTGATAATACCATTTATCTTTTGGTACATCTTTAAAATCACATTCGGCTTTATCGTCATATACACCAAATGCCATGACAACAAGCTTTGCAAATTCCTCTTTTTTTATTTGTCGCAATGGTTCAAAGGTGCCTTCGCTCGTGCCTGCAATAATGTTCATCTTTTTGAGTGCCGACACTGCCTGCAATCCCCATTCCACGGTATTCATATCTATAAACCCTGTGTCATTGTTTGGGTTTGGGGTAGATAAAGGATTTGCCGTAGGGGTACCGATTGGTCCTGCAGTTGGTGAAGTAACAATAGGAACGCCACCGTTACTTGAGTCAGAACCTCCACCTTCATTTTGCTCTACGCTTTTAATGACGTTTAGAGCAGTCGCTTTAATATCGGTATACAGCGTGTTAAACCGTGCCGGAATTCTACCTGCAAGCGCCTCGGCTTCCGCTTCGGGATACGCTTCAATCAGTAAATTCGCCAAGTGATAGTATTTTTCTTTCAGTAAGCTTTTCACATATGGCTTTGCGATTGCATCAATGTTTTTTTCAGTAACTGCACCCTTTGCTCCTTTGTAATTGACGATGTAATCCATTGTGTCTTTTATAAATGCCTTAATGTCGTACTCAATCGTGCCTGGCGTCGATATGTCCCCCTTCGGGTAATCGTATGTAACACCAGCAACCGTCAAATCATCTATCAAAACATCACACTTTGCTCGTATGCCCGCATATACCGAATCGAAATCATAACTTCTTGCACCTAGAACAAAAGGATTAGAAGCAATCATCATTAAAACAAATACGACCAACAAACTGAATAACTTCTTCATTTGCTTCCCTCCCTAACTAATCTATGAGTACACTGTAAGTATACGCATAATTATAAATTCAAACAGACGACTTACTGCATTTATTCATCGCAATCTTCTACAAAAGCGCATGAATGCTATGGATTTATGCATAACTAAATAGATTATGAATAGATGCAGACTATTATGCTATTGTATTATATATCATTTTTCAAGAATATTCAATACTTATTTTAAATTTTTTTTGATATTTTCATATGTGTTAATGCATAGCGATCCTCCACCTAAAATTTTCATGAATATTTTAAACACTTTCATTAAAAAACACTGTCAAAGAAAATTAAATGTATTTCGTCATTTTTATTTAACAAAAACACTTTCAAATAAGCAAAAAAAACACTTGACATATGGCCAGAAAAGTGGTAGTATGTTATAGCACTCGAAATTGAGCTTTTGCCGGAGTGGCGGAACTGGCAGACGCCCAGGACTTAAAATCCTGTGGGAGATTCTCCCGTACCGGTTCGACCCCGGTCTCCGGCACCAAATCATTTTTTATATCGCGGGGTGGAGCAGTCCGGTAGCTCGTCGGGCTCATAACCCGAAGGTCGTAGGTTCAAATCCTGCCCCCGCAACCATTAAAAAAGCCCTTAGACAGTAATGTTTAGGGGCTTTTTATTTTATTAAATATGGCATACAATTTAAAACGGTTACTGAATGTTTTCAGTATCCGAGATTTATTATGTAAACTTTCAGAAATGAAGGTAAATAGACAACAACATAGGTGTGGTGCTCAGGGGGTTTTTACCATTTTTAGGAGCGTGCTAATAAGGATTGTAGATTAGGTTTTTACACAACCTGACGTGCCCACCAACCCCTTAATTTTTGGTGTAATACTCATCAATAGGCACTTGGTTTGAATCCCAAGTATAGTATATCATCTCTTGACTTGAAGGCAAATATTTCACAGTACTTTCATTGCCATTATTATATTTAAGCAATATTTTGTCCTCGTATCTTAAAATATAAGTGCCTTCATATTTGGCCGTTTCGTCTGTTGTTATGCCAACATATCTACTAAATGTGCCATTGGCATTAAGTGTTAATTTACCGCCGTACTTAATGCCTGTGCCATATAAATCTTGGAGTGGGTAATCTTCCCCAGCAGTTCCTGCTCCACGGGTTTTGGCGTATTGGATATTCCAAACTCCTATTATATAATTCGGAATACCGTTTGTTATGTTGCGTGTTCGCCATTCATTGTAGTTTTCCTCATAATAATACCAATTTGGCTCTGTCATAGGCTCTAATTTAGTAAGAAATTGCAAAGTTGGTTCGTTGCCGTTGATGGAATACGCAATACCGCAACCATTATCTAAATTAGCCCACCTCTGAAAGTGGATTGTATTACCATCTCTTCCAATTACGCTATAACCTCGTTTTTTTAGCGTATTGATTGTCGTAGCTACCTCAATATCATCAATCTTTACGGTTGTTCCGGCATTAGACATTTCGCCACTTTCCATGGTGGAGGGAATATATACAGTATCATAACCGGAATTGGTAAGGTAGTTTGTGACGTTAGTTAATAGTTCTTGGTCTTTGGTGAAAATGGTTTCCATCTTTTCTTTGCCAATGGGGGAATTAAAAAAGCCACCACCTATAATTATACCACCAACAGCTATTTTTGCTACATAAACCAATATAGCAAGAGTAACCGCTATCAAAGAATAAATAACAATCTTTTTCATATTTACCTCCCCTTATAAGTGTTAAAGCCCTCTATCCTCTCCTTCTATATATCTACCCATTTCTTCACCTGCTCCTATGTTTTCTACATAAATATTATAGCATAAAATCATTGATTTTTCAACAGTTTTATGCTATAATATGGTGAAATTAATCATTTTTACCGATTGGTAAATTTAGTTTTTACACAACCTGAGGTCCCCATCAAACCCTTCTCCGCATGAGTAAAAGCAAGGTTATTATAACCCACGCTTTTAATTATTTCAAGTAAAATAACATACTACTGAAAAGGGAACACCTCAAAAGGGGTGTGCTTTTTTGTTTTTTTAGCTGCTGGTGAGGTTTTTGCAGGGGACACCTTTCCCTTAATAAATTTCTTTGTTGCCTATGTATTCATCAACTTTTCTCCATCTGACTTTTTCTGCGCATAACCATGTTCCTTCATACTGTTCTCTTTGTTCTTTAAACCAATCTGAATCTCCCCAATAAATTCTTCCATCTTCAAAAAACATTGTTGCATCAAGTATTTCGCAAGTGTATGATTCATCATTAGGACATAAATTCAATTTTACTAAACCGTAAAATTCTAGTTCAATAACGGTAAAATTTTCATATTGTCTTTGAAATACAATATATAATTTTCTTTGGTCATTTATTGGGTGCATTCCTAAATTTTGATTTACAAAAGCCCCGCTGATATATCTCAATTCCTTTAAACAACAATCATGAAAACCTCCGTATAATTCAAGAAAATTATGCAATTCTTGTTCATTATTAATTTCATTCCACATTATACCAAAAACCTCCTATAAGTTAGTGAACCACAATCGAAATTTTTAAATTTAACTTTCGACATTCTCAATAATAGTTTAAATAATTATTAAGGAGTAGCTACATTGGCAGGTATAGTCCACCATAATGGCGGCAAAAGAGACGGAAGCATTCTTACTCTACGATAAATGAACTTGTTGGGGGAGCTTGTTGGGGACGGAGCTTGTTGGGGAGCTTGTTGGGGACGTGCCTCTTTCGTAACGGGAGCTTGTTGGGGACGTGCCTCTTTCGTAACGTTTTTTTGTTACATCTCGCAATTATCCCCTCGATAAACCCTTTATTCTTTTAATTGTGTTATATAGTCACCAAGCACCATCTCTATTGCTCTTATAACTTGCGCTATTTTTTCTCTTCACGCTCATACAAATTGTACCACATGTCATAAATTGTGTTAATTTTTATTTTGCCATAAAAATACCGACCTCCTACTCGTTAGCTTTTTAGTCTAACCTTTGGGGGTCGGTATACAATCCGTCCTCTTATATTTTCTTATATGTACTTCTTTGGCACCATGCCGCCCTTATGAGAATAAACGGCATGGCCATGATTGATTATGTTTTACTGCCAAGTACAAGCGGCTGAATTTGTTTGCCCTGCAATGCCATACTGAGCGTTTCGGGGATTAGCTCCATATGGGCAACCATAGATGTTTGTTTGCTTTCCGGATCATCTTGCCCAAAGGGCACCATAAATATATTTTTTGAATTGAGTAGCAGGCCCATATTTTTCGCACTGGCTCCGAGTGCATCATTGGTGGAAATTGCAATGATGACGGGTCTTAAGTTGCGCAAATGCGCTTTTGCCGCCATTGCCACGGATGTATCGGTAATTCCTGCTGCCAATTTTGAAATTGTATTGCCTGTGCAGGGCGCGATGATGAGCGCATCCAACAGTTTTTTCGGTCCTATGGGTTCTGCATCCTTGATGGAGGAGATCACAGGACGACCTGTGATATCTTCTAGCTCTGTTTTAAAATGCAGGGCTGTTCCAAATCTTGTATCGGTTGAAGCCGCTGTTTCACTCATAATGGGAATAACAGTGGCACCATTTTCTACAATCCGCTTCACTTGGGGGATGACTGCATTAAAGGTGCAAAATGAACCTGTTAGCGCAAAGCCTACCGTAAGGCCGTTTAAATACATAGGTTATACCCCCAACTCGCTTATTATGTTCAATATTGTTTCTTTGATAATTTCCCCTGCGGATACCGCCGCAACCTTGCCGGGCAACGACAGTGCCCAAATGACCCTACGCCCAAGCTCTTTGGCGCTTTCAAAATCCACACCGCCCGGCTTTGAAGCAAGGTCTATAATGAGGCAATCTTCCCTAAGCAGGGATAAACGTTCCTTGGTAAATACCTTTTCGGGAATGGTATTGAAAATGACATCATACTCACCCGCATCATGTTCAAAATCTTGTAAGGTAATCGCATGGTATCCATAGCTTTTGATCCATGCCAAATCCTCATATTTTCGTGCACTGCAGTCTACCTTGACACCAAGACCCCATAGCATTTTAGACAGCACTTTTCCAATGCGGCCAAAGCCTGCCACAAGAACACGACTACCATGCAATGTAATCGGGATTTCCTCCATGGCAATTTGAATGGCACCCTCTGCCGTGGGGATGGCATTGAGGACTGTAAGCTCCTCTCGCTCCAGATAATCTACTGTATATATGCCGTAATCACGGCACATCTTCCACATTTTTTCAGATATTTTCCCCCCGGTTAAAAATGCACCGGGTGATAAATTTTCTAAGACTTCTTGTATATATATTGGCTTTCCCGAAAAAGGTGCGTGCAGAGTAATATCATCACTCGAAGCTGGAAGTCCCAAGATCACGACTTTTGCGCCGCTAAGCGCATCCTTGAACATCGGTGAATTATGTAAGCCCTGCGAGGTGAGGTCATGCCCGTCAAACCCTGCAAGTTTAACTTCAAATCCTGACTTTTTTAGGCCTTTTGCCACTTCCAACTGCCGCAAGTCTCCTCCGATTACCGCAAATACTGTGTTCATGTTCATTCCACCTTCCCACTTAAAAATGACAGGGCAATGCTACCCCTGCCAGTATTATATTATGCGAAGAGTCGCTAAATCGTGCGAAGCGGGTGGGTAAAAAAAGGCAGAGGACAAAGCCCATATCAAAACACGCAAAAGTCGCGCAACAAAGAAGGGATAAAGGAATGAAATTTTATCGTTGACAAAATCAAAAAGAAGTTATACAATATGAATGAGTGCTCATATATTCATATATCAAAAAGAATGGAGGATCTATGATGGAAGAAAAACAACTTGACCAGGATATTTGCCGGTGTACTACCGTGCACGAGGAAGTGATACAAACGGTAAAAGCACAAATGCCTGCTAAGGAGCAGCTGGATGGGCTTGCAGATACTTTTAAGGTATTTGGCGATTTGACGAGAATACGCATTTTATCTGCCCTTACAGATGCTGTGATGTGCGTATGTGATATTGCTGCGCTCCTTGAGATGAGCCAATCTGCCATCTCTCATCAGCTAAGGGTGCTAAGGCAAGCAAGGCTGGTAAAATATAAAAAGACCGGAAAGGTTGTTTATTATTCCTTGGATGATGAACATGTAAGGCAGATTATTGAATGCGGCTTGTTGCATATCAACGAAAAATAAGACTCCGGGGGGATGAATATGAAAACAACATTGCAAACGGAAGGCTTGCATTGTGCAAGCTGTGCCGAAAAAATAGAAAAAGAGGTGCGCTGCATTGAAGGCGTACGTGCAGCAGGGCTGGACTTTGCAACCGGCATGTTGACCATTGATGCATGGGGAGATTTGAAAAGCATTACAAAGGTGGCAACAGAAATAATCATAAAACACGAGCCGTCTGCAAGCGTGAGGCAAGTGGGCGAAAAGGCAGTGGCGGGAGCACCTTTTATGGCAGAGCTTGTTCGATTTTTCGCGGGAATTTCTTTATTGCTGCTGGCACTGTTTTATCCGCTATCCCCATGGGGCACGATGGGTCTTTACATTGCCGCCTATCTTATTATCGGAGCGAAGGTACTGCTTCGTGCAGGTAGGAATATCGCGAAAGGACAAATCTTTGACGAGAATTTTCTCATGTGCATAGCGACTCTTGGGGCGTTTGCCATTCGGGAATATCCCGAAGCGGTTGCCGTTATGATTTTTTACGAGGTGGGTGAATTTTTACAAGGTTTGGTGGTTAATCGGTCCAGAAAATCCATCAGCGCACTGATGAACATTCGTCCGGATTATGCGAATATCAAAGCCCGCAATGATTTGCAAAGGGTATCGCCGGATGCTGTGCATGTGGGCGATGTGATTGTGATCCTGCCGGGCGAAAAAATACCCTTGGACGCTACAATCATTGAAGGCACTTCCACACTTCATACCTCCGCCATTACGGGAGAATCCATGCCGAGGGATGTTTCAGTGGGCTCCCAGATTTTGTCCGGAACCATCAATCAAAGCGGCGTTTTGCATGCAATTGTTACCAAGGAATTTGACCAATCCACCGTATCCAAAATTTTGGAGTTGGTGCAAAATGCAAGCAGTAAGAAAGCAAAAACACAGAATTTCATCACGAAATTTTCCAAGGTGTATACACCCGTCGTGGTGAGCGTAGCGATTGCAATGGCAATCATTCCCCCTCTTGTCTTTGCAGGTGAAGCTTTTTCTACATGGGTTTATAGAGCGCTTGTATTTTTGGTGGTCTCCTGCCCTTGTGCATTGGTGATTTCCATTCCATTAGGCTTTTTTGGAGGTATTGGCGGTGCCGCGAAGCAGGGTATACTGATGAAGGGCGGTAATTATTTGGAAGCCTTGCATGCAGTTCATACAGTTGTATTTGACAAAACAGGCACCCTCACAAAAGGTGCCTTTACGGTAACAAAAATCAATTGCCTGCCCCATATCACTCCGGAGCAATTGCTCTATGCGGCGGCCTATGCCCAGAGCTATGCAAACCATCCCATTGCAACGTCCATTATTCGTGCATACGGCAAGGACATTGACAAAAGCAAAGTCAGTGAATACGAAGCCATAGCAGGCCAGGGCGTGAAGGCCCTCGTGGATGGGAAGCAGGTGCTTGCCGGCAATGCACGGCTGATGGGAGCGCTTTTGCCCCCCATTACAGCTGCGGGAATAGGGACCGTTGTGTATATTGCCATTGATGGCAGGTATGCAGGCAGTCTATTTATTTACGATGAAGTAAAAGAAGATGCGAAAAAAGCTTTGGCGCATCTCAAAGCACTTGGCGCGGTGCATATCGTCATGCTCACGGGGGACAGCACGGAGGCGGCACAAAGGGTCGCACAGGAACTGGATATCCATGAGGTGCACGCTGCACTTTTACCTCATCAAAAAGTAGAGATGGTAGAAATGCTCAGCCAAAGAAAACCTAAGAATGCAACCCTCGTTTTCGTTGGCGATGGAATCAATGACGCACCCGTGCTCAGCCGGGCAGACGTAGGCATTGCCATGGGAGGCATTGGGTCGGATGCGGCCATTGAAGCGGCGGATATTGTGGTAATGGGCGACGAACTCTCTAAAATTCCCGCAGGAATACAAATTGCAAGAAAAACGCGAAAGATTGTGTGGCAAAATATTCTCTTCACCCTTACCGTGAAGGGGGCCGTCCTGATACTAGGTGCCATTGGCATCGCAACAATGTGGGAAGCGGTATTCGCTGATGTAGGCGTGGCACTGCTGGCAGTGCTGAACAGTATGCGCATGATGAAGCGCAATTAAGCTATTTTCTGATACGATTAGTAAATGTAGCTGAGATACGAGGCGGATGACCAACCAATAATATTGTTATACTGAATTTGCATCCATTTTCCGTCTGAAGAATACCCGATGACCTTCGCATATTGATATTTTTTGAGCGTACCGACTATAGAGGATGTGACCGTAGGAGAAATGCGGATATTCAGCATCTCTGTGTTTTTTATGCTTACATATATGCCGCTTGGAATATTTGCGAGATACAGACCCCATACCCAGCCAATTTGGCCGTTATAGGACACCTGATACCATCCGGCAGAATAGCTTTTCACATAGAGAATGCCGCCGGAGGGTATGGTTGCTAAAATGCCGGCCTGCGAGGATGCGGAAGATCGAAGATTGAGGTTTCCGGTGGTTTTTGCGAATATTCCGGTTTGCACAGGCTGAGGCAGTGCAACTTCCTCCTGGATGTATTTATACCTGGCTGCAATATATCCGGAGTTGATGGTATTCATACTGATAAAGTACTTCTTTGCCCCCTGAATACCGCCATAAATGGTGCTGGCGGTGGATTCGTACGTAAAGGCTCCACTAAGGCCATTAAGCGTTCCCCATGAGTCAAAGATTACCACATGATCCCCAGGAAGATCCAAAATATCCATATGCTTGATATCGCTCAGGGAAATAGGTGTAAAGTACTGATTGAGCAGACTGGTTGTGGATTGTTTGTAATCTTTAATTTGAAAGGTGGCTTGTACAAAGCCGGAACAATCCAGTCCCGCAGTACCGGGGATATACCCCAGTGCGCTGATGGAATTGGTATTGCCGGTATACGCGCCTTTTTTTACGGCGTCTGCAAAACCGCTCCAGGTCTGATTGTAAGAAGAAGTGTCTAACCCATCAAAACCGCCCCAGCAATAGGGAATACCTGTCTTCTGGCCGGATACGCTTCCGAGCTGGGTAGGTTTTGTTATGCTCTTTAAGTACGAAGATGCAATGGTGCTGTTTGCTGTGGCAGAATAGGACCAAGTCATATTGATCATCGCCAGTGCTCTTTGCTCTGCAGCACTTCTTGTAATGGCGGTTTGGGTTGCCGCCGTGGCGGGCAGGGGAAATGTACAGATAAACATGGATAAGACGGTGAATAGCATCAATAACCTTTTCATGATAGGTGCCTCCAAAGTAAGTATTCCCAAATGCAAAAGCATAGGAGTTAAACCCATTATAAGCCGAAATATACACCTATTCAACAAGCATGTAATTCCACTATATATGCTTTTTCCCATAGGTGACAAGCTTTATTAAAAAAGCTGCCTAAAAAGAGCAATTTCAAGGTAATTTATGATATATCCGGAATACTTTCCCACCCAAAAATATATCTTTACAAGCACCTTAATCGGTGATAGAATAAAAAAATGAATATATGATCGAAGGCTACTTATTGCCATATGAATGATAAAAGGAAGGTCTGCACAGTTGATATACCTTTTAAAAAACCATTCTCCCATGGAGGAACATATTTATCAGTACCTCTCCTGCCTGCCGTTTATGGATGAAAAATACCAAAAGAGGCAAAGCGGCGCGGGTGCACAATCGGTTGCCGCTCGCTCACTTTTGTGGTATGCACTGCAGAAAGAAAAGGTGCAGATGTGCAGGTTGTCGTACAGCCGGCATGGAAAACCATATTTAAAGCAGGCGCCGGAAGTGCATTTCAGTCTTAGTCATTGCAATGGCTATGCCGCGTGTATCGTGAGCAATAGTCCAGTGGGAATTGATATCGAAAAAATCCGTCCCGTATCGCCAAAGGCATATTCTCGGGTATGTACAAAAGAGGAATTGCAGCAAATCACATACAGCGCTAATCATCATGCCACTTTTATGAAGTTTTGGTGCCTGAAGGAAAGCTATGGAAAAGCCTGCGGACTGGGTCTTTCCTATGCGGCTTCTCATATTTCCTTTTCCATTCAGGATAATATGGTAAGGTCTACTGACCCTCGTTATTCTTTTTTTATAGAGGAGCCATGCGCAGGGTATATGCTGGCATGGTGCGAACGGGCGATGGTGTAATCATGCCCTGCGAAGCTACCTACCGCACACCCCTACACTCTTTTATATTTTATATGCTTTATTTGTCGTTTTGGATGCGTTTTTCGTTTTTTTTCAATAAAGTTGGTCATTTTTACTTGCAATTGATATTTTTTTTCATTCTTCATAATTTTTATTGACATTTTGACAAAAATGTTATATACTATCACTAAATTATCGGTTTTTTTAGGCACATTGTGAGAAGGAGATACACTGCTTTTTTCATTCAAATACTGGTGCGTGATAAAAATCGATTTCCGAAAGGGAGATTATAATGGCCGATTATGACAGGTCGGCCGGTACTTCTGAAATATCCTCTTTAAGTGATGAGGAGTTGGTGGAAAGAGCCCGGTCAGACAATGAAGTTGCGTTAGAGGAGCTCATAGGAAGATACAAAGGTAGTGTCCTGTCCAAAGCACGCACGTATTTTTTGATTGGCGCCGACAGGGAGGATATTATTCAGGAAGGTATGATTGGTCTTATCAAAGCCATTAGGGATTATAAGAGTGATCGCTTGGTCGTTTTTAGAGCCTTTGCAGAAATATGCATTACTCGCCAAATCATTACCGCCATTAAAACTGCAACCCGTCAGAAGCATATCCCTTTAAATTCATATATATCTCTAAGTCGTCCTCTGTATGATGACGAGAATAACAACCAAACCTTGCTTGAGCTAATCGAAAGCGATGCCAGCTTCAATCCCGAAGAACGTATGCTTGTAACCGAAAGCTATAAAGGCGTTGACCAGAAGATATACAAGCTCCTCAGTAAATTTGAGCGGCAAGTTTTAGAGTATTATTTGAGTGGCAGAACGTATCTTGAAATATCGGATGCTACGAAGAAGTCCGCAAAATCTGTGGACAATGCACTGCAAAGAATTAAACGTAAGTTAGAAAAATATTACACACCACGTAGGAAGTAATAGATGCGGGCATAGCTCAATGGTAGAGTTTCGGCTTCCCAAGCCGACGGTGCGGGTTCGATCCCCGTTGCCCGCTCCACTATTGTATCTTTGCAGATGCCAAATAGGTATATTCGGCTCCTATAGAGAGCCTAAATATGTATCCATGTAGCTTAATGGCAAGAGCACTGTGTTTCAGAGGTATCGGTTCAAGTCCGGTCGGGATCAATTATCAAAAAGTGAGGGGATATCCAATGTACGAAGACAAAACTTTAGCCTGTAAGGATTGCGGAAGTGATTTCGTCTTTACAGCAGGAGAACAGGAATTCTATGCCGAAAAAGGGTTTCAGAACGAACCTACAAGATGCAAAGAATGCCGTGTAACTCGCAAGAACACCATCAGAGGCGAGCGTGAAATGTTCACAATCACATGTGCTGATTGCGGCGCACCGGCTCAAGTACCGTTTAAGCCTAAGAATGACAAGCCTGTTTATTGTAGCGATTGCTTCTCGAAGCATAAATAAGCTTCATATAAATAGGTTGTACACAATAAACGGGATATAAAAAAATGTGGACTTTTGTGTCCACATTTTTTTATATCCCAATGGAAAATTAGAATGATCAATAAGCATGCTATGAACTTAGCAAGTTCAGCTTCTATCTTTTTCTATTCGTTGAGCGTGTTTGATCTTTTTTCAAAAAAAATGAGGCCCCAATGGCGATATATCTTTTCAATAGAAGAAAATACTTTTAAAATCATTCCCTTCTGCATGAAAATTATTGTATTGAAAGTGATTTTTATGCGGCATGCATGGAAAAGGTACTGCAAAAGCTTTCGCTTTGATGCAGCACCTTTGGGTGAAGCGGCAAGGGGGAATGAATGCAGCCACCTGCCACCTATTATTCTATCATGCACTTCCGGTAATCACGAAAAAGAGATAACTAACATATCCTCCAATGAGCAATATACCTTGAATACGCGCTAACTTGCCACTTATAATTGAGGGTACAACCGCTATCACCATCAGTGAGAGTGTAACCGGAATGTCGCGTAGATATGTCTGTGGTTGCACGAAAAGTGTTCCGCCGGCCACGAAGCTGCAGGAGGATAATATCAAGGTAATGTCAATAATATTTGCCCCAAGTACATTGCCAACAGAAAGGGCGGACTCTTTTTTGGCAATAGCCATCAGCGTTGTCACAAGCTCTGGAAGAGACGTACCTACCGCCATGACGGCAATGCCGATAACACTTTCGGATATATTCACCGCAAGGGCAAGGATTTTTCCATTATCGACCAAAAGCTTTGCTCCCATGCCAACACACGCAGCTCCTACAATGAACTTTGCGCTGTTAACAATAATGGCTAAAGTTGCTGGTGAGCATGCTTTTTTCTTTTCAATCTCTATCTCTGAGGGAGCTCCAACGCCTACAAAATTAATCACGATAAAAACGCCGAGCAAAGCAATTAGTAGGAGGCAATCTACACTGCTTACGCTACCATCTAAAATCAGAAGTCCAAGCATGAGTGTAGAGAACAGCATTAATAGCGCTTTTTTTGAAAAAGAATTTTTCAAAATTACGCAAGGCATTGCTATCGCAGATATACCCATGATAAGTCCGATATTGCTTGTGACCGATCCTACCGCATTGCCCACGGCCATATCAACCGATTCTCCTGCTGTTGCAAAAAGGGACACCAAAAGCTCCGGCATGGTAGTGGCTAAGCTAACAATGGTAGCACCTATAATAAATTTTGGAATGCCTGTTACATCGGATATCCACCTTGCGGCATCCACAAATACATCTCCGCCGCCGATAACAAGCACAAGGCCTACTACAAATAAGAGCACAGGTATGGTGATTTCCAAGTTGATAAACCTTCCTTTTTAGCACACCGCGGCGATGCGTGATGAGGCAGAATGCTTTGGTATTTTAACTGCTAATTGTCATATTTATCTCAGGTTTTGATATGCTAATCACGTATTCAATATGATTGTCGTATTCATTTTTGATGCTTGTGGCTTGCATGCCGGCTTTGTTCATCATATCCACGGCTCTGCGAACTGTATTGGAAAATATACGATCGTCCGCAGGCGCACGACCTTGCTTTTGCTTTTGAGCAAGCACTGTGCCATGACATAGCTTCTCCACAAGTTCCCGTGCCTGAAGCACACCAAGCCCTTTATCGATGATGATATAAATTGCACTGACCATGCTCTCTTCATCCGGTAGCTTCAATAGCACATCTGCATATTCCTCACAAAGTCCGTAATCACTCATCAGGTCTCGAACCTTGCAGGATAACCGCATGAGCTTTAGTTTGCAGGCTATCGCCGTTTGTGGGATACCAAGCTGCGTGGCAATTTCTTGCCTGCTCAATCCCTTCTCCATAATAAGCCACGTATACGCATTTGCAATGTCAAAGCCGCTTAAAGTTTCCTTTTGGCTGTTTTCCACAATGGCCGCCATCATGGCATCACTTTCCTTCATGGTGACAATCAAGCAAGGAACATGGGTTAAAGCGGCCATTTTGGCAGCTCTAATTCGCCTCTCTCCTGCAATCACCTCATAGCCATTTCCTTTTCTGCGCACCGTGATCGGCTGTAGAACGCCATATTTTTTGATGGATCCAATAAGCTCCTCCAAGCCATCTGCATCGTAAAATCTGCGAGGATGGTGCGAACATGGTTGAATTTCTGCAATCGGAAGCTGTTTTAACTTGTGACTTTTTTTTCTCTTTTGAAAAAATGTAAAAAACATTGGCTTCAATCCTTTCTTGCAAATGCGATCCATTTGGAATATATCAAATTATACCATATAATGAATAAACATACCAAAATAAATCGTTCGTCATTTTTTTATGCTTGCATGTAAAAAAAAACCTGTTTTCTGACGATTACAGGAAGTTAAACATGGTTTATTGGCGAATTTGAAAGAAAATGGGTTATGAAAGATGTTAGTAAAAAGAGAGAAGAAGCGTAAGAGATGTAAGAAAGACAAAAAAAGAAGAAAGGGATGAAGCTTATATCGTAAAAATGTACAAATAAGTCATTGCTAAATCACAAATCCACCATTGGGGCTGAGTACTTGACCGGTAATATAATCAGCGTTGTCAGAAGCCAAAAACAAGATGGCATGCGCAATTTCCAGAGGAGTGGCAAATCTTTGTAGCGGCGTTTGTGTGATGAGCGCTTCTCGGTCCTCCTCACATAAATCCTTATTCATTTCCGTATCCACAATCCCGGGCGCGATGCAATTCACTTGTATATGAGATGGGCCCAGCTCCTTGGCAAGCGCCTTAGTGAACCCAATCTGTGCTGCCTTTGCAGTGGAATAATGAACTTCCATAGAGGCACCCACCATCCCCCATATGGAAGATACATTAATAATCTTGCCGCTTTTCTGATTTAACATGCCAGGAAGTACACACTTTGTGCAGTGAAACATGCCACCCACGTGCACATTCATCATCTCATCCCATTGATTGCCACTCATTTCATCGAATAACACTTGATTCGAGATGCCGGCATTATTGACGAGCACATCAATAGCACCAAAATGCCTACTTACCTTCTCCACCATTTCCTCTACCTGCCCACGGTTTGATACATCCGCACAGCACACCATGGCTGCATAACCCTGCGCGAGAAGTGCCTCACAAAGCGCTTTTGCTTCGCACTCACTATGGCGGTAGTTAATCACTACCTGATATCCATTTTCGGCAAAAAGTCGGCTCGTAGCTGCCCCTATTCCTCGGGATGCGCCGGTTATCAGTACAATTTTTTTTTGCATTTCACTTCTCCTATATAAAAGACTTTTTGTCTTGTCACAGCATATTTCATGAAATGGTTTCAATAAAGACATTATATCAAATAAAATGAAATATGACAATACAGCCCAAAAGTTTTGTTTGTTTACGTTATAGACCCATACTATACAGACAAAAAAGCCACACAAAATGATAACAATTTTGATGCGGCTTTTTATTGTTTAGATAGGGGATTTTGTTACATTCCCTTTAGTCTACCAGCTCAATGATTGCCATTGGTGCTGCATCTCCACGGCGAGGTGAAGCTTTGATTATTCTTGTATATCCGCCATTTCTTTCTGCAAATTTAGGTGCAGTAATATCAAACAGTTTAACGACAACTTCTCTCTTGGTAATATACCCCAAAGCCTGACGCTTTGCATGCAGGGTATTTGCCTTTCCAAGTGTTATCATCTTTTCTGCCATACAACGAACTTCTTTTGCTTTTGTTTCAGTGGTCATTATCCTGCCATGTTCAAGCAGGGAAGTAACCAAATTTCTAAGCATCATTAGTCTATGAGCTGTAGGACGACCTAATTTTCTTGTGCCCGGCATTACTCATCCCTCCTTATCGGTTATCAGTTTTCTAATTATTCCTCTTCGCGGCGCAGGGCAAGTCCGAGTGCATTAAGCTTGCCTACAACCTCATCCAAGGATTTTCTTCCTAAGTTTCTTACCTTGATCATATCATCTTCCGTGCGGTTGATTAAATCTTCCACAGTATTGATCGCAGCACGTTTTAAGCAATTGTACGCACGCACCGAAAGGTCAAGCTCTTCGATAATCATCTCCAGAACCTTTTCCTTTTTGCCTTCTTCCTTTTCAATGACAATTTCGGTGTTTTTCGCATTATCGGAAAGCTCAACAAAGAACTTCAAATAATCACTAAGGATCTTTGCGCTGATACTCATTGCCTCGTCCGGTGTAATCACGCCGCTGGTCCAGACTTCCATGGTAAGCTTGTCATAATCCGTAATCTGACCCACGCGAGTATTCTCCACCACGTAGTTGACACGGTGAACCGGCGTATAAATGGAATCAATATGAATGGTGCCAATATTATTGACAGGTCCTTTGTTGCGATCCGCAGGAACATATCCCCTGCCACGACTCACTGTGATTTCCATGCACAACCGCCCACCGGGTGCCAAGGTTGCAATATGCAAATCAGGGTTGATAATTTCAACGTCCGAATCAGTTTTAATATCCCCTGCGCAAAGCTCCGTATCGCCGACTGCATCAATTTTGAGGGTTTTAGGGCTTTCTCCATGAAGCTTTACAACAAGCTGCTTCATATTCAGAACGATATCGGTAACATCTTCCTTTACACCGTCTATCTTCGAAATTTCATGCAAAATACCCTCGATTTTAATGGATGTAACCGCTGTGCCTTCCAAAGAGGAAAGCATAATTCTTCTAAGTGAATTTCCAAGGGTTATGCCATATCCGCGCTCCAAAGGTTCTACAACGAATTTTCCATATGTGCCGTCGGGACTAAGCTCCACGCGTTCAATGCGGGGCTTTTCAATTTCTATCATTCCTGACCCTCCTTTTTTAAGTTCTACTCTATTCTCACTCACTTTATGAGGGTTACAAAATACGATTATTTAGAGTAAAGTTCGACGATGAGATGTTCCTGGATAGGTAGCTCTATATCGTCTCTTTGTGCATATGCAAGCACCTTGCCGGTCATTGCATCTGCATCTAGGTCAACCCATTTTGGCTTTACTCTTGATGCAGTAGCCTCTAAATTGTTTTTGATTTTGTCAAGAGACATGCTCTTCTCACGCACACTCACAACATCACCCGGTTTTACCAGAATAGATGAAATGGTGACTCTTTTGCCATTTAAATCAAAATGACCATGTCTGACTAACTGACGTGCTTCTGCGTGGGACACTGCAAAGCCCAATCTACAAACCACATTGTCCAGTCTGCTTTCCAAAATAGCCAAAAGGTTTTCACCTGTAATGCCTTTTTTAGAAGCTGCCATTTCAAAATATTTTTCAAATTGTTTTTCTAATACGCCATAATATCTTCTGGCTTTTTGCTTTTCACGAAGCTGCATACCATATTCAGAAACTTTCTTTCTTGACATGCCATGCTGCCCCGGAGCATACTGCCTTCTACCAATAGCGCATTTGTCGGTATAGCATCTGTCGCCTTTCAGGTAGAGCTTAAGCCCTTCCCTTCGGCAAAGTCTGCATACCGCACCTGTATATCTTGCCATAAGACTTAACACCTCCAATTAATATTAAACAATTATACACGCCTTCTCTTTGGAGGCCTGCATCCGTTGTGAGGAATGGGGGTTGTATCCTTAATAAGGCTTACCTCAAGACCTGCTGTCTGCAAAGCTCTTATTGCTGCTTCACGCCCTGAGCCAGGCCCCTTTACATACACTTCAACAACTTTCAGACCATGCTCCATCGCAGCTTTTGCAGCGGTTTCTGCTGCTGTCTGTGCAGCAAAGGGTGTGCTCTTTTTGGAGCCTCTAAACCCTAGCCCGCCTGCGCTTGCCCAGGAAAGTGCATTGCCTGCCGTATCGGTAATTGTTACAATTGTATTGTTAAAGGTACTGCGGATATGAGCCGCACCTTTGTCAATATGCTTTTTTTCGCGTTTTCTGCGCGTAACCTTTTTCGTAGCAGTCTTAGCCATACTTACCTTTTCCCTCCCTTTTACTTCTTCTTGTTGGCCATGGTCTTCTTCGGTCCCTTACGGGTCCTTGCATTTGTCTTCGTCCTCTGGCCTCTTACCGGTAGTCCGCGTCTATGGCGCAGTCCACGGTAGCATCCGATTTCCATTAATCTCTTAATGTTCAGAGCCACTTCTCTGCGAAGGTCACCCTCAACCTTACATTCTCTGTCAATGATCTCACGAAGCTTTGCTATTTCATCATCTGTCAGATCTTTTATCCTGGTATCAGGGTTTATGCCTGTTGCGCTAAGAATTTTGTTTGAGCTTGTTCTGCCTATACCAAATATATAGGTAAGGCCAATTTCAACACGCTTTTCCCTGGGTAAGTCTACACCCGCTATTCTTGCCATTTTAGCCTTGCACCTCCTGTTAGTTTGCATAAGGGTTTCTTTTATATATCATAGCATCAGGGTCCATAAGCATTTGGTGCTTATTCAGCCGCTCCCTGCCGCTTTGAAGTTATCCCTGTTTCTGTTTGTGCTTGGGATTGTCGCAGATTACCATAATTCTGCCTTTTCTTTTAATGACTTTACATTTTTCGCATATGGGTTTTACCGATGGTTTTACTTTCATGTCTATTTACCTCCTTTAATATAGCAGATTCTTTTTGCCAGCTTGCAATTGAAATGTCGTTTTCTCAATTGCAGGCAACCACATCCGTGGCAGTGCCGCCGGCACGCAAACGCCGTTTATACTATGTGTCAACCGATTTGTGGTTGTGGTGCAGCGCACCTGTCTTTCAAAAGTGTTATGCCTTTGAAAATTCTTATAGTACTTACTTTGCCCGCCAAGTAATTCTGCCCCGTGTGAGGTCATAGGGGGAAAGCTCTATTGTAACCTTGTCTCCCGGAAGGATTTTGATAAAGTTCATTCTGAGTTTTCCCGATATGTGAGCGAGCACCTTGTGCCCGTTGGGCAGTTCAACCTGAAACATAGCGTTTGGCAATGTGTCAACTACTGTGCCTTCAAATTCGATGACATCTTCTTTTGCCATTCATTTCCCTCCTTAAAGCTTGCGGTATTTGTTGATTTCTTTCCGAAGCATCCTATTGGTCAGCGTTTTATTTTCAAGCGCCTGCAAAATATCGGCCGATACGACCCCCACAAGGTGCAGGTGCTTAAACTTTTTTCTTTTGGGCTTTTCAAGCGGCCTTGTTTTTCCGTCACATATGAGGGCGTATTGCCCTTCCACAGCAGTCACAAGAAAATATCCGCCTTGATCATGACCCGCTGCCGATTGTATAATCATGTCCGGCAGCACCTCTATCATTGCCATGCCAAAGTCCTCCCGCCGGCCGGTGCCCGGCACTTTTATAAGGGCTGATCATCTGTCTGCGTAATGATTTCAGGTTGACCCTTGGTAATCACAATTGTATTTTCATAGTGAGCGGATAAAAGTCCGTCACATGTGACCTCGGTCCAACCGTTTTTCTCAGTGCGAACATCGAATGTTCCTTCGTTTACCATAGGTTCTACCGCAATGGCCATGCCTGCAATCAATCTTGCTCCCTTGCCGGCACTTCCGAAATTCGGTACATCCGGTTCTTCGTGCAACTTTGCGCCAATACCATGCCCCACAAGCTTTCGAACAACAGAATATCCATGCTGTTCTACATATGTCTGCACTGCATTTGAAATATCGCCTATTCGATATCCCGGCGTTGCCTTTTCAATCCCTTTATAAAAGCTTTCTTTTGTTACATCAATCAAATGCTGTGCCCTATCCGATATTTGACCAACCGGAAAGGTTCTGGCAGCATCCGCATGATAGCCCTCAAAGCAGGCGCCAATATCAATACTAATTATGTCGCCTTCCACAAGCTTGGCGTTTCCCGGTATGCCGTGCACCACTTGTTCATTGATGGATGCACATATGCTTGCGGGAAATCCACGATAATTCTTAAAAGAGGGCGTTGCGCCACATTCTCTTATAAAGCTTTCTGCCATCTTGTCCAGTTGTGCTGTTGTCATTCCGGGTGCAACTGCGCTTTTCAAATGCATCAGTGCTTTGGCTACAATTTCTCCGGCTTTTTTCATTAGTGCAATTTCACCTAGGGATTTTACATATATCATCATCTATTCCCCAAGAGCACGCAATAGCTCAGCCGTTGTGTCCTCTATCTTCTCTCTGCCCCTAATGGTAAGGAGTATTGCTTTTTCCTGATAGTAAGCCTTGAGCGGTTCTGTCTGCGAGTGATATACTTTAAGCCTTGCTCGAATAGTCTCTACCGTATCATCTGCTCTGATAGACAGCTTGCTCCCGCAATTTTCACAATATTCGCCTTTTGCTGAGGGGTTATACTTGGTGTGGAAAATACTGCCGCATTCTTTGCATTCTCTGCGTCCCAATATTCTCTCGATAACCTCTTCATCCGGCACTTCAATGTTAATGACTTTATGAAATGTAATTCCCATTTCATCCACCGCTTTTGCTTGAAAAATGGTGCGGGGGAAACCATCTAATATATAGCCGTTTTCACAGTCCTGCTGAGAAATTCTCTCTTTGATAATGTCGATGACGACATCGTTTTCCACCAGCTGCCCTTTTTCTATGCTTGATTCTGCCTTTATGCCAAGTGGCGTTTTATCATGAATAGCATTACGAATAATCGCACCTGTGGAGATTGCAGGAATATGATACTTTTGCGAAAGATTTGCGGCTTGGGTGCCTTTCCCCGCTCCCGGAGGCCCCATTAATATCAACCTCATCTTTTCATACCCACTCTTCATTATTTATTCCAAGAACCCTTTATAATGCCTCATGAGCATTTGAGATTCTATTTGACGGTAGGTCTCAATGGCAACACCAACAAGAATCAGCAAGGATGTACCACCAAAAGCAAGTACCATATTGCCTCTACTCATTAGGATGGGAAGCACTGCGATGAGCGCAATGACAAGCGATCCGATGATGGTGACCTTATTGATAACCTTGGAAATGAAATCCGAGGTTGGCTTGCCCGGACGAATACCAGGTACAAACCCGCCATTGTTCTTAATATTGTTCGCCATCTCTATCGGATTGTACATCATCGCCGTATAGAAGAAGGTGAAGAATATAATCAGCAGAAAATAGAATAATCCATAAAACCATGAGCTGGGCCCGATAAAGTTTAAGAACTTCAGGGTCCATCCTGTGGGTTCACCAAACATTCTGATAATGGTAGACGGGAATGCCAAAATGGAGCTTGCAAAAATGATCGGAATAACGCCGGCCATTGCAACCTTCAGCGGAATATGTGTACTCTGTCCGCCGTAGACCTTCCGTCCTACCACTCTTTTCGCATACTGTATCGGTATTCTTCTCTCCGCGCTGTTGATGGTAACAACAAATGCAATTACCGCAAGACCAAGTGCAACAAGCAAAATCGTAGTAAACCAATTGAGTGTTCCTTGCAGAAGACCGTTCCAAATTTGCACGACCATTTCCGGTACGCGCGAAACAATCCCTGTAAAGATAATGAGCGAAATACCGTTGCCAATACCCTTTTCCGTAATCTGCTCGCCGATCCACATCAAAAATGCGGTACCTGCGGTAAAGGAAATGACAGTAGTTAAAAAGCTCATAACGCCTGCATCCATGGCTCCGTTCATGCTAAGGCCAACATAAATGCCTGCAGCTTGAATAAAGCCTAAGATAACCGTTGCATAACGAGTCCATTTTGCCAGTATCTTTCTGCCTTCGTCGCCTTCCTTCTGCAATTTTTCAAGTGCAGGAATGGCCACGGTAAGCAGTTGCATAATAATAGATGCATTAATATACGGTGTAATACCCATGGCAAAGATGGATGCCGTAGACAGCGCACCACCTGAGATAATGTTCATCAGGTTAAATAAGCTGTCGCCACTGCCGTCGGTAGTGATACCTAGCAGCTGTGCAATTGCTCCGGGTTTAACACCCGGCACGGGAATAACAATTCCCAACTGAAATATGGTGAGCATAAGCAGTGTAAAAATGAACTTTTTTCTAAGATCGGGTAATCTCCATGCATTTATCACTGTCTTAAACATTTTAAATCACCTCTGCCTTCCCACCGGCCGCTTCAATTTTTGCTTGAGCGGTTTTGGTGAATCGGGCTGCCTGTATGGTGAGCTTTTTGCTAAGCTCGCCGGTTCCCAGGACTACAATACCATCGTTTAGCTTGCTTACAATGCCGCTTTCTTTCAAAAGCTGACCGTTTATTACCACACCGTCATCAAATTGATTAAGGTCACAAAGCTTAACCTCAGTATACTGCTTTGCAAATATATTTGTAAAGCCGCGCTTTGGAAGCCTTCTGTAAAGAGGCATCTGTCCGCCTTCAAAACCCGGACGCACGCCGCCGCCTGAACGGGCATTCTGACCCTTGTGCCCTCTTCCTGCTGTCTTTCCGTTACCGCTTCCGGGACCTCTTCCTTTTCTTTTTGGCTCCTTTGAGCGACCTGGTGCGGGGACAAGTTCAAACAAACGCATTTGCCACACCTCCTCTTTTTTATACTTCTTTAACGTCTACCAGATGGATGACCCTATTGATCATTCCTCTTATTGCAGGGTTATCCTCCTGCACAACACAGTCTCTTATCTTTTTCAAACCAAGCGCATGCAAGGTTGCCGCCTGTACATCCAAACGACCATTCGCACTTCTGGTTTGTGTAATCTGAAGTTTTGCCATCAAAGTACCCTCCTAACCTAAAAGTTCCTCTACAGTCTTGCCGCGCATTTTTGCAACATCCTCTACATTCTTGAGGTTTGCAAGCCCTTGTATCGTGGCGTGGATCACGTTGCTTGGATTGTTGGAGCGAAGACATTTCGTTCTGATGTCTCTAATTCCGGCAAGTTCCAAAACGGCACGAACAGGTCCGCCGGCGATAACACCGGTACCGGGGCCTGCCGGCTTGAGCAGTACTCTGCCTGCGCCAAAGGCGCCAATGGTTTCATGGGTGATGGTTGTGTGGTCCATCGCCACTGTGATCATGTTCTTTTTGGCATCTTCAATTCCTTTTCTTACAGCATCCGGAATTTCAGCTGCTTTTCCCATTCCACAGCCTACATGGCCATTCTCATCACCAACAACGACCAGCGCGCTAAAGCGAAAGGTACGGCCGCCCTTTACCACCTTTGCAACACGATTTATGCTAACAACTCTTTCTTTGAGTTCTAAAACCGATGCGTCGATTCTTTCCTGCAATCTATTCCCCTCCTTCTTTAGAATTTGAGACCACCCTCGCGGGCACCCTCTGCAAGCTCTGCTACGCGGCCATGATAGATGTATCCGCCGCGGTCAAAAACCACCTGCTCAATTCCCTTATCAAGAGCCTTCTGTGCAATAAGCTTTCCAACCTCGCGGGCTGCTTGCTTATTGCCGCCTGTCACATCTTTATTCTCTAATGTGGAGGCTGCAACAAGGGTTGTGCCTGCAACATCATCAATTAACTGTGCGTATATGTTGCTAAGGCTTCTGTAAACACAAAGTCTGGGACGCTGTGCGCTCCCGCTGATCACCTTACGCACTCTTTTGTGCCTTCTGAGCCTTGAAACGTTGCTGCCGTTTTTTATTATCATAAAAATCAGCCTCCCTTCTTTATTTCTTGCCTTTACCGCCGGTTTTACCTTCTTTGCGTCTTACAACTTCCGTTGCATACTTAATTCCTTTGCCTTTATACGGCTCGGGAGGACGCTTTTCTCTAATCTTAGCTGCGATTTCTCCAACTACCTGCTTATCCGAACCCTTGACAATAATTTTGTTGGGGGCCGGTACTTCAATGGTTATGCCTTCAATGGCTTCCATTTCTACAGGATGAGAGTAACCAAGCGACAATACAAGCTTTTTGCCCTGCATTTGCGCTCTGTACCCTACGCCGTTGATATCGAGCTCTTTTGTAAAGCCTTTGGATACACCTTCTACCATATTGCTGAGCAATGTCCTTGTCAGTCCGTGGAGTGATTTATGCTCCTTTTGCTCTGAAGGACGATTGACAGTAGCTATGCCATCGTTTATTTCAATGATCATATCCTTGTGAAGCGTTCTGGCCAGTGTACCCATAGGGCCCTTTACAGTCACTTCATTATTGCTGCCGATTTTTACATCCACACCCTGGGGTATGGCGATAGGCATTCTTCCTATTCTGGACACCTCGTGGCACCTCCTTTAAAAAATTTGACCGCTTACCATATGAAGGCTAACACTTCGCCGCCTACATTTTCTTTTCTTGCCTGCTTGTCGGTCATAACGCCCTTAGAGGTGGAGATAATTGCAATTCCAAGGCCTTTTAGTACCTTGGGAAGCTCTTCTCTGTTTGCATACACTCTAAGACCGGGTTTGCTGACTCTTTTTAAGCCCGATATTACCTTGGCTTTATTTGGTCCGTACTTTAAATTTATTTTGATGACGCCTTGTTTGCCGTCTTCAACTAACTGATAATTTTTAATATATCCTTCGTTGCTAAGTATCTCTGCAACAGCCTTCTTCATATTTGAAGCGGGAACCTCCACGCTTTCGTGCTTTGCAGCATTAGCATTCCTTATCCTTGTAAGCATATCTGCGATAGGATCGGTTATCTGCATACGGAAATACCTCCTTCCTTAACTGGTGGTGAATTACCAACTTGCCTTTCTTACGCCAGGAATCTGACCTTTGTATGCCAACTCCCTGAAGCAAATACGGCAAACGCTATATTTTCTCAGTACAGAGTGCGGACGTCCACATATTTTGCACCTTGTGTATGCTCTCGTACTGAACTTGGGTGTTTTCTGTTGCTTTAAAATCATTGATTTTTTAGCCATTTAAAGTCCCTCCCCCCCTTAGCTTTTGCTAAACGGAGCACCCATAAGTGATAACAGTTCACGGGCTTCTTCATCCGTTTTTGCGGTTGTAACAATAATGATGTTCATCCCTCTTATTTTATCAACCTTATCATACTCTATTTCCGGGAAAATAAGCTGTTCTCTTATACCCATCGAGTAATTTCCTCTGCCATCAAAGGAATTGGGATTGATTCCGCGAAAATCGCGTACGCGGGGCAATGCTACATTAAACAGCCTGTCAAGAAATTCATACATGCGTTTCGCACGCATTGTTACCTTCAGGCCGATGTTCATACCCTCTCTGAGTTTGAAATTAGCAACTGATTTTTTTGCTTTTGTAACCACCGGTTTTTGTCCTGTAATCAGTGCAAGGTCGCTACCTGCAGCATCCAAAGCCTTTGGGTTTTCTTTGGCTTCTCCCATACCTATATTAATAATAATTTTTTCAATCTTAGGTATTTGCATGGGGCTTTTGTATTCAAACTTCTTCATCAGAGCAGGCGCTACTTCACTTAAATATTTCACTTTAAGCCGAGCCATTTTCTGCTACCTCCTTTAGCCCATTATTCGTCTAATAATTCTAAACACTTTTTGCAATATCTTGATTTTTGACCATCGTCAAGAATCTTCCGTCCGACACGAGTCGGTTGACCGCATTTGGAGCAAATGTGCATCACCTTGCAACCATAAATGGGAGATTCCTTACTGAGTCTGCCGCCCTCTTCACCTTGGCGGCGAGGTTTTGAATGACGGATAACCATATTGACCTTTTCAACCAGCAACTTTCCGCTATCGGGGTATACTGCCAATACTTTACCCTTTTTATCTTTATCTTTTCCGGACAGGACTATGACGTGGTCTCCTGTCTTTACATGATTCTTGCTCACTCTTTTTCGCCTCCCTGCCGTATTTTTACGTTTTTCTTACAGAACTTCGGGAGCCAGAGAGAGTATTTTCATATACTCCTTATCCCTGAGTTCTCGCGCTACCGGCCCGAATATACGGGTTCCGCGTGGGTTTTTATCTTCCCTTATGATAACTGCAGCGTTTTCATCAAATCTGATATATGAACCGTCACTTCTGCGCGCGCCTTTGACAGAGCGTACGATAACGGCTTTCACTACGTCACCTTTTTTAACAACCCCACCGGGTGTTGCCTTCTTAACCGAAGCTACAACAACGTCACCTATGCTGGCATATCTTCTCTTTGAGCCGCCCAGCACTCGGATACACATAAGCTCTTTAGCACCGGTATTATCAGCTACCTTGAGCATTGTCTGCTGTTGAATCACAAAAGTTCACTCCTTCCAATGCCATATAAGCTTATTGAGCCTTTTCCACGATTTCGATAAGACGCCATCTCTTGTCTTTAGAAATAGGTCTTGTTTCCATAACCTTGACTCTATCACCTATGCCACATTCATTTTTTTCATCGTGTGCTTTGAGCTTATACGTTCTCTTCACGATTTTCTTATACAAAGGGTGTTTAACACTATATTCGATAGCCACAACAACGGTTTTATCCATTTTGTCGCTCACAACTCTTCCGGTTCTAACCTTCCTGTTGTTTCTTGCTTCCACCTTATTTTGTCCTCCTTTCACTGCCGGTCAAAACAATGATCTAAACCCTTAGACACGTTCTCTTTCACCTAATATTGTTTTTACTCTTGCTATTGTCTTTTTAACTTCCACCATCTTCATTGGATTTTCAAGCTGGTTGGTGGCATGCTGAAAGCGTAAGTTAAAAAGCTCCTGCATGAGATCCTTTAATTTGAGCTCCAGCTCTGCGCTGCTCAAATCGCGAATTTCATTAATTTTCATCTGCGTCACCATCCGTTCTCGCTTCTTGCCGAACCACAAACTTACACTTCACAGGAAGCTTGTGTATGGCGCGTACCATGGCCTCTCTTGCCACGTCTTCTTCTACTCCCGCCACCTCGAACAATACTCTGCCGGGTTTTACAACCGCCACCCAGTATTCCGGTGAACCTTTACCGCTACCCATACGGGTTTCAGCCGGCTTTTCGGTTATTGGCTTATCGGGGAATATTTTAATCCATACCTGACCGCCCCTCTTGATATAACGTGTCATCGCAATACGGGCAGCTTCAATCTGGTTGCTGGTAATCCAGCCCGGTTCTAAGGCAACGATACCAAAATCTCCGTATACAACCTGATTGCCTCTTGTGGCTTTGCCTTTCATACGGCCTCTGTGTACCCTACGGTACTTTACTCTTTTGGGCATCAACATACCTTATTTCCCTCCTTCCACCTTATTTGCCTTCTTATTCTCGGGAAGGACTTCACCTTTATAAATCCAAACCTTAACACCTATTTTACCATAGGTCGTGTTTGCTTCATGAAAGCCATAGTCTATATCCGCTCTTAAGGTCTGTAAGGGTATTGTACCTTCGTGATAATGTTCTGTACGTGCAATTTCAGCACCGCCAAGGCGGCCTGCAACACAAGTCTTTATGCCTTTTACGCCCAATTTCATTGCTCTGCCCATTGCAGATTTCATGGCTTTTCTGAATGAAATTCTCTTCTCAAGCTGCGCTGCAATGTTTTCTGCAACAAGCTGTGCATTCATATCGGGGGATTTTACTTCCACGATATTAACGGACACATCTTTGCCTGTCATGCTCTCGAGGTTCTTCTTGGTTTTATCGATTTCAGAACCTCCACGACCAATGATGATACCCGGTTTGGCCGCATAGATGTTCACAAACACTTTGTTTACCTTGCGTTCAATTTCGATCTTCGGAACGCCTGCGGCAAACAGCTGCTTTTTTAATACTTTTCTGATTTTGAAATCTTCAATAATATTATCGCCGAATGTTTTGCTGTCTGCAAACCATTTGGAATCCCAATCTTTAATTACGCCTACTCTAAGTCCGTGAGGATGTACTTTCTGACCCAATCCGCTTACCTCCTTTACCTGTTACTCTTTCTCTTTGAGAACAATTGTGATGTGACTTGTTCTTTTGTTTATTCTGAATGCTCTTCCCTGTGCTCTTGGCATAACCCTCTTGAGTATAGGACCCGGGTCTGCATATATCTGAGCCACATAGAGGGCTTCGACATTCATATTATAGTTATTCTCCGCATTGGCCGTTGCCGATTTAAGCAGCTTTATGAGAAGCTCCGAAGCTGCTTTTGGTGTATTCTTTAAAATACCCATGGCCGCTCCTACCGGTTTGTTTCTGATTAAATCATTGACAATTTTCACCTTACGCGGGGAAATACGAGCGTATCTGTGTATCGCGCGCGCTTCCATAATGTTCCTCCTTTCTTAAGAGCTTCCTCTTATCTGGATGATTTTGCTCCCGCATGACCTTTAAAAGTTCTTGTGGATGCAAATTCTCCTAGTTTATGGCCCACCATATCTTCAGAAACATAGACCGGAACATGCTTTCTGCCGTCATGAACCGCTATTGTATGGCCAACCATTTCAGGGAATATCGTAGATGCTCTCGACCACGTCTTTAAAACTCTCTTTTCGCCTGAATCATTCATCTTGATAATTCTCTCCAAGAGAACTTCTTGGACAAAGGGTCCTTTTTTAAGCGATCTGCTCATTGATTGTTTCCTCCTTCCGGTCAATGGTATTACTTGGCGCCTCTGCGCTTGATAATATATTTATCCGTTTTATTTTTCTTCTTGCGGGTTTTCAGACCCAGTGCAGGCTTACCCCAAGGTGTAACCGGACTTGGACGGCCAATGGGTGATTTGCCTTCACCACCGCCGTGAGGATGGTCACAAGGATTCATAACAACACCGCGGACAGTAGGTCTCCAGCCCATATGACGCTTACGACCTGCTTTACCGATGGAAATGTTTTCATGATCCAAATTGCCCACCTGTCCGATGGTTGCTTTGCAGTTCATCAGAATAAGTCTTACCTCGCCTGATGGTAGTCTGACCTGCGCGTACTTGCCTTCCTTCGCCATCAGCTGAGCAGAATTACCTGCGGATCTGACGAGTTGGCCTCCCTTGCCTGCCACAAGCTCAATATTGTGTATGACAGTACCTACGGGGATTTCAGATATCACAAGTGCGTTACCGGGCTTGATGTCTGCGCCGGTGCCGGACATGATATTGTCTCCGACTTTAAGTCCATGTGGTGCAAGAATATATCTTTTTTCGCTGTCTTCATACTGCAGAAGAGCAATATTTGCACTGCGATTTGGATCGTATTCTATTGCAATGACCTGCGCTGTCATTCCGTCTTTATCTCTCTTAAAATCGATGAGTCTGTATTTCTGTCTATTGCCGCCCCCTCTGTGGCGAACAGTGATCCTACCATACACATTTCTACCGGCACTCTTCTTCTGCGGCTCCAAAAGTGATTTTTCGGGCTGCTTTTTAGTGATTTCCTCAAACGTGGAAACGGTCATAAATCGACGTGCCGGAGTGGTGGGATTATACTTTCTTATAGGCATTTTTCATTCACCCTCCTTTTGATTACCTGCTATCAGGACATGCTTTCAAAGAATTCTATTCCGCGGCTTGCGGGGGTGAGCTTCACAATGGCTTTTTTCCAATCCGCTCTTTTCCCCATGTTTGCACCCACTTTTTTGAATTTGCCAAGTACATTCATGGTGGTTACCTTATCTACGCTAACCCCAAAAATTTCTTCAACTGCTTTTTTTATCTCAATTTTATTGGCATCCCTTGCGACCTCGAACGTGTATTTTTTGTCCGCAGCAGCACCCATGCTTTTTTCTGTCACAATAGGTCTTCTGATGATTTCATATGCGGTCATTATGCATACACCTCCTCAATCTTTGCAATGGCATCCTTCGTCACGATCATCTTTTCATACTTGATGATATCATATACATTGATGGTGTTGACAAGTGTTGTTGTAACGCCCGGTATGTTTCTGGCTGATTTGAGCACTAAGTCATCCTTCTGAGAAAGTACGATCAGTGCCTTGCCATCTACATTTAGCTTGCTCAGCACATCAACCATTGTTTTGGTCTTGATTTCAGTAAGCGTAAGGCTGTCGAGCACAATCATCTCGCTGTCTTGCACCTTGGTAGTGAGTGCGGATTTCAGTGCAATCCTTCTTAGCTTCTTGTTGAGCGAGAAACGATAGCTGCGAGGTTTTGGTCCAAACGCAATACCGCCGCCCGTCCACTGAGGAGAGCGAATGCTTCCTTGACGCGCACGACCTGTGCCCTTCTGCCTCCAAGGCTTTCTGCCGCCGCCTCTTACCTCTGATCTTGTTTTTGTACTCTGCGTACCCTGTCTTTGGTTTGCCAGATAGTTGACAACCACCTGATGTATGGCATATTTATTAATTTCACTGCCGAATATTCCATCAGAAAGTGCGATATCTCCTACCTGTTCACCCGACATATTATACAAAGCCACATTTGGCATCGTTATTCCTCCCTTCTGCTTGGCCTATTATTTGCCTGCCTTCACTGTATTTTTAATAAAAAGCAGCGCGCCTCTTGCACCGGGAACAGCTCCCTTGACAAGAATAATATTTCGATCGACGTCTACCTTTACAACCAATAAATTCTGAACGGTAATTTTATCACAGCCATAATGGCCCGGAAGTCTTTTGCCCTTAAATACTCTGGACGGGCTGGAGTTGGCACCCATGGAACCTACGCCCCTGTGGTAACCGGAGCCGTGTGTCATCGGACCTCTGTGCGTGCTCCATCTTTTAACTGTTCCGGTAAATCCATGACCTTTTGATGTGCCCGAAACATCCACAAACTCGCCTGCTTCAAACGCATCTGCCTTAATCGCATCTCCTACATTGTAGCTCGCAATATCTTCTAATCGAAGCTCGCGTAAATGCTTTTTCAGGCCGCATCCTGCTTTGCCAAAATGACCCTTTTGCGGCTTGTTGGCTCTGATTTCCTTTTTGTCTTCAAAACCGACCTGTATGGCATTATAGCCATCTGTGTCTACCGTTTTTTTCTGAACCACCATGCAAGGTCCGGCTTCAATGACCGTAACCGGCACAACCTTGCCTTCTTCGGTAAAAACCTGTGTCATTCCAAGCTTTTTACCAATGATTGCTTTCTTCATTTATGTTTGCACCTCCTCTGGTTATTGGTTGACGAACTTTGCCGCCAACATGACCTTAAGAACCATCGCCATGACCCGATAGCCCCAAAAGGCTTGGTTATACTAACTTGATTTCGATTTCCACACCTGCGGGTAAATCCAGCCTTTTGAGTGCTTCCACTGTTTTGTGGCTGGGAGAGAGTATGTCAATCATTCTCTTATGGGTACGCTGTTCAAACTGCTCACGGGAATCCTTATATTTGTGTACCGCTCTTAAGATGGTGATGATCTCTTTTTCTGTGGGGAGTGGGATGGGACCGGATACCGAAGAACCTGTCCTCTTGGCTGTATCTACGATTTTGGCTGCCGAACTGTCTACCAAAGTGTGATCGTAGGATTTAAGCCTAATTCTCATTTTTTGTGTTGCTGCCATTGCAATTGTCGCCTCCTTCTTCTTTTGCCTTTTAGGCATTTCACTCGCTGCATCTTCGCGACATGAAAAATACTGCACACTAGTCCGGGTGTGTCATGCTCACCCGATAATATAACCCGGTGCTCTTTCGCTCTATATATAATGATATATATAGAATGGAAGACAACCGGGGGCAACACGGCAAAAAAATCTGCCATAGCAAATTGCTTGTGTACAGTGACTTGTCGCCCGGTTTCACGAATCGGACATTCTCCACGGAAATTCCCCGCCTCAAGGACGGCAACCTCCCGCTTCATCGTATGCCATAGTCACAGCAGGAATATTATACATCATTATTGACCCAATAGCAAATGTTTTTTATTTTCATTTTGTAGAATTTTTGTTTTCATCCGTCATATTTTATGTATATATTGCACAAATAAGTGCGCGATGCAAGCAATCATTGCCCATCGCGCACTTATTTCTTTAAATTTCATCCAGCGTTAAAGAAAAACCTTCAATAAAAGTATCAATAAAATATGCTACCTCCGCTAGATCTGTGTTTTTTACAATTTGGTACAATGCCTGTCCTGCTTTTTTAAACTCACTGTTGCCTGCGCCCTCTTCCTCAATGCATTTGATGTATGCAGAAAGCTTGTCTGCCGCCTTCACAAGTCTTTCAAGATAAGCATCCGACTCGAGGGAAGGAAAAAAAGCATCCCTGTATCCTTCTAAAAGCGCTGGTGGAAGAAGTGAAAGCTCCCTTTCCTTGGCAATATCCTCAATGTTTCCGTAGGCCGACTTGATATTTGCATCATAATATTTCACAGGAGTTGGCAAATCGCCCGTAAGAATTTCGCCGACATCGTGGTACATAGCGATGACCACCGCCCGCTCCACATTGATGTTCTTGCCAAAGACATCCCTAGCAATGACCGCAAGGCAATGCGCAATCATCGCCACTTGCAAGCTGTGTTCCTGCACATTTTCCGGGTGAGAATTGCGCATCAGCCCCCATCTTGCGATGTATTTCATTCTGGATAACAATGCAATAAAATTAGATTTCAAGTGTTACTCATTCCTTTGCTTTCACGCCATATGTATTTGCTAAAATTTCGTCCAAAGCCTCAGCATTTGCCAAAAAGCCTTGAAAAATCCGATTTTCCCAACATCTTCACCTGCCACGATATCTGCATAGCAGGTTTCCTCATTGCCTGTCTTTACGCTCAGCGTACCAATTTTAGTACCCCTTAAAACGGGTGCTTTTACGAATTCATCCAATATGGCGGTAGATGTGGTTTCTCCTGCCGTTTTATTCACCACCACCACAAGGTCTGTGCCCACCACCGCTTTCACCGTTTTTTTACCACCCCGGGTGACCTTGACCTCTCCGACCACATCACCCATCTTCGCCATATTTTTCATGGCAAAATTGCCATAGCCATACTCAAAGAGTTTTTTCGGCTCAGTAAAGCGTACATCTCCGCTTTTTGCGCCCAGCACAACCGCAATGAGCGGCATGCCGTCTTTTTCAGCCGTCGCTGCCAGGCAGTTTCCTGCATTTTCTGTATAGCCGGTTTTGAGCCCTGTGGTATATTCATAATTCTTTAGCAGTTTATTTGTATTGGCAAGTAGTGTTTTTCCACCACGCAGTGTATCCGTCCAAATCATGGAATACTTTTTAATGCTCGGATGTTTTCCCATCAGCTCACGAGAGAGGAGTGCAACATCATAGGCGCTGGAAAAATGCCCTTCCATATCAAGACCTGTCGCATTGAGAAAATGGGTATTGCGCATTTGAAGTTCCGCAGCTCTTTTATTCATCAGCCCCACAAATTCGCTTTCGGTGCCTGCAATTCTTTCCGCCATGGCAATGGCCGCATCATTTCCACTGTTGATAATAATCCCCTTAATAATATCTTCCACCGACATTTGCTCGCCCACATTCAGGAAAATGGTGGACCCCCCCGCATCCTTTGCATGCTGGGAGCCTGTTACCATATCGGTTAGCGCAAGCTTTCCGCTGTCGATTTCCTCCATGGTAATGAGGAGTACCATGGTTTTGGTCACGCTTGCGATAGGCAGCTGCTCATGCATATTCTTTTCAAACAGCACCTTGCCTCCGGTAGGCTCCATGAGTACTACACTTTTGCTTTCAAAATCATCGGGCGAAAGCGCCGCACCAAAGGCCGCTTGGCCACATAGCAGCATCACTGCGCAGCAAAGTAAGCATATTCTCTTCATATTCAACACCTTCTTCTTTTTGAAATGCAAAATTCATTTTTCAGGACTACTCGCCACAATTCGCTTGTACCTGGGCAGCCTTGAGCGTATTTTTCATCAGCATGGCAATGGTCATGGGGCCAACACCACCGGGAACGGGTGTAATGGCACTTGCTACCTGCAATACGCTTTCATAATCCACATCGCCACAAAGCGCACCGTCAGACGTGCGGTTCATCCCGACATCAATCACAACCGCACCGGGCTTTACCATATCCTTTGTAATCATTTTTGCTCTTCCCACTGCCGCCACCAAAATATCCGCACGACGGCATACCTCTGCTAAATTCTGCGTTTTTGAATGGCAGATGGTCACAGTTCCATGCTGATGCAGCAGTAGCATGGCTTGCGGTTTTCCCACAATATTGCTCCTGCCCACAATCACGCACTCCTTGCCTGCAGGTGAAATGCCACTTTCGGCAATCAGTTCCATCACGCCGGCGGGAGTGCAGGGCAGAAAATCATAGTCGCCAATCATAATCTTGCCCACATTCACAGGGTGAAACGCATCTACATCCTTCCGATAATCAATAGCATCAATAATAACCTTCTCATCAATTTGTGCCGGCAGTGGTAGCTGTACCAATATCCCGCTAATTTCCTTCTTTTGATTCAGTGTTTCAATAAGGTGCAATAGCTCCGTTTGGGTGGTATCTTTTCCGAGCGCATATTCCTCCGAATAAATACCCACATATTCACAAGCCTTTTTCTTGTTGTTCACATACACTCTGGAAGCAGGGTCATCCCCTACGATTACCACCGCAAGCCCTGGCGCTATGCCTTTTTGCTTAAGATTTTGCACCTGAGCCTTTACCTCTTCCTTGATCCTTGCGGAAACTGCCTTTCCGTCTATTATTTTGCAACTCATTTTGTTTTCCTCCCATTGGTTTTATTAAACACTCCCTGCCATAACCGATAAGATCTCCCCTTCCGGCTTTGACAAGCGCCTTGTGTACCAAATGATAATTGGCCGGCAGGCTAAATTGCAGCAGTGCACGTTGCATGGCCTTTTCCGCCGGATCTGTTGCCACATATACCTTTTTCATTGTACGTGGGTCAATGCCTGTATAGTACATGCAAGTTGATAATGTACCGGGGGTAGGGTAAAAATCCTGTACCTGCAGCGGCCTGACCCCTTCTTTTTTAAAATAAACAGCCAGCTCAACTGCATCTGCAAGGGTGCTACCCGGATGGCTGGATATGAAATAGGGCACCAGATACTGCTTCTTGCCTGCTTTTTGATTGGCTTTTTTATATCGGTCGCTAAATGTCTGATACACCGAATGCCCCGGTTTTCCCATATAGTACAGCACATGGTCGCTGATATGCTCCGGCGCTACCTTTAACTGTCCACTGATATGATGACGGCACATTTGCTCTAAAAATCCCGTCCCACGGTCTGCCATCAAATAATCAAATCGCACACCTGAACGGATAAAGACCTTTTTTATGCCTTGTATGCTTTTCAGCTTATCGAGTAGCACCGAATAATCGCTGTGAGAAATGATAAGATTTTTGCAAGGCTCGGGAAATAAACATTGCCTATCGGCGCAACTGCCCGCAGTAAGCTGCTTTTTACAGGCACTTTGCCGAAAGTTTGCCGTGGGTCCTCCCACATCATGGATATATCCTTTAAAGTCCGGCAGTGCCTTAATGAGCATAGCCTCCTTTACGATGGCCTCATGACTGCGACCTTGTACAATGCGACCTTGGTGAAAGGCAAGAGAGCAAAAATTACACCCACCAAAGCATCCACGGCAAGAAAGCAAGCTAAACTTGACCTCCTCTATCGCAGGCACACCGCCCATTTCCTGATACATCGGATGATAGTCGTACATGTAATCCAGCGCATACACCCCATCCATCTCCGGCCCGGAAAGTGGCATTGCCGGCTTTTCCTGCACCAAAAACCTGCCCTCGCAGGGTTGAATAACCCTCTTGCCTAAAATAGGATCATTTTCTTGATACTGCGCGGCTATTGCCTTGGCATATTGCTTTTTGTCCTCTTGTACCTGTTCATAGGAAGCGATGGTTATTCCCTCTGTTTGGCTAATGTCCTCGGTGATATATGCTGTGCCCTCAATTCCCCTTAGCTCTGCTGCCTTTTTTCCGCTACGAAGCATGGCAGCTGCCTCGGTAATGGCCTTTTCTCCCATCCCATAGACCAAAAGATCCGCCGCACAATCAAATAAAATAGAGCGCCGCACCTTGTCATCCCAATAATCATAATGCGCAAAGCGCCGCAAGGATGCCTCTAGGCCCCCTACGATGATGGGAACAAATGAAAAATAGCGGCGAATAAGGCCACAATAAACCATCAGCGCCCTTGTAGGCCTTTTCCCACCATGGCCACCGGGCGAATAATCATCATTATGTCTGCGTTTTTTTGCGGCTGTATAAGCCGCCACCATGGAATCTATATTTCCGGACGTGACCAAAAAGCCAAGCCGAGGTGTTCCCAATTTTCGGATATCGTCTCCCGTGTCCCAGCGTGGTTGTGCAATGATGCCAACCCGATATCCAAGTTTCTTTAGCAGGCGTGCAATGAGGGTAATGCCAAAGGAGGAATGATCCACATATGCATCGCCCGTCACACAAATAAAGTCAACATATTCCCAGCCACGAGCCTTCAAATCCTCCATGGTTACGGGTAAAAAATCTTTTTTATCGGTTTCGCATTTCAAGATATTCACTCCTGCCCATGGTCACTTGACGAGGCTTATTTGTGCCGTCATACGCCGAAATAACCTTATGTTTTTCCAGTACATCAATGAGCCTTCCCGCACGGGCATACCCTACCTTGAGCTTGCGTTGGAGCATGGAGGTGGAAATCTGATTGAGCTCAAAAGCAATTTCTGCCGCTTCATCCATCAGCTCGTCGTTTTCTGAGCTGTCGTCTTCCTTGGCGTGTTCGGCAATTGCTTTACTTTCAATGGTTTCAATCACATTTTCGCTATAGGTGCAAACCGCCTGGTCCTTAATAAAACCGGTTACGTTCTCCACATCCTTATCAGAAATGAACGCGCCTTGTACCCGGCGCATTTTCGAGCCGGTCATCATAAACAGCATGTCCCCTCGGCCCATCAGCTTTTCCGCACCGCCACCATCTAAAATGGTTCGAGAATCCACCTGACTTGCCACTGCAAAGGCAATTCGAGAGGGAATATTAATTTTAATAATTCCCGTAATAACATCCACGGAAGGACGCTGCGTGGCAAGTACCAGATGCATACCGGCCGCGCGAGCCATCTGGGCCAAGCGGCATATGTAATCCTGCACCTCGCCGGGCGCCACCATCATCAGGTCAGAGAGTTCATCAATGATAATCACAATCTGGGGCAGCTTTTCGCCCTCTTCCTGTTCCATTTTTCTATTGTATCCCGCAAGGTCTCTTGCCTGAGACTCCGCAAACTTTTTATATCGATCCTCCATCTCCTGTACTGCCCAGCAAAGTGCTCCCGCGGCCTTGCGTGGATCGGTCACAATCGGCACCAACAAATGTGGTATGCCATTATACATACCCAGTTCCACTTTTTTCGGATCCACCATCACGAAACGAACATCCTCTGGCGAGGATTTATATAAAATACTGGTGATAATCGTATTGATACATACACTTTTGCCTGAGCCTGTGGCTCCCGCTATTAAAAGATGTGGTGCTTTGGCAATATCCATCACCACAGTTTTCCCTTCAATATCTCGACCCAGTGCCACAGCGAGCTTGGACGGGTGAGCACGGAATTCACTGCTCTCAATGATTTCCCTCAGATTAATAGCGGTTACACTATCATTGGACACTTCAATTCCAATGCTTCCGGCCTGCACCTCCATCCGCACATTGGAAGCCGGAAGGCGCAATGCAATGTCCTGATCCAAAGTTGTAATTTTATTCACCTTCACGCCTGAAGCCGGTAGAATTTCATATCGGGTTACGCTTGCACCCTTGACGATATTGGTAATGCGAGCTTCTATGCCAAAACTCTCCAAAATTTCAATCAGCCGTTGGGCATTGGCCTTGAGCAGTTCCACCTTGCCCGCTCCGGGCACAATCATACTTTTTTCGAGAAGTTCCGGCAAGGGATGCACATACTGAGCCTTCGGCGCTCCGTCAAGCTGGAGCTGCTCGTAATTTTCATCCGTCTGGGGCGACAGGTTTTCCGACTTTATGTATGCCGGAATATCTTCGCTCGCAGCTTGCATGGCTGCAATTTCCGTATCTGGAAGCGTGATTTGGTCCACCGGCAATTCTTCGAGTGGATGAGGGATTACAATCTCCTGATGCTCCTTCCACCGATAATCCTCCAAGGGCGTGTCCGACTGCTTTTCCGCTTGCTTTTTCTTCTGTGGTGGCGCCTTTGGCTCCGGCTCCTCATAATTATCATAAGACTCCTTGAGGCTGGCAAAAAAATCTCGCACTTTTCTGCAAAAGCCTTTGAAAATTGCGATGACCGAAATTTCAAAAAAGAGCACAATCATGACAAGAAGAATAAGGATACCCAGTATAAAGCTTCCAGAAAGCCCTGTGGCATAGATCAGCGGATCTGCAAAAATCCCGCCCAGTACGCCTCCGCCCGTCCCTTTTATTCCATCGCCGTACAATTTTACAGCACCCCATATAATCTGCCCGTCGGCAACTCTGTGCATCAAATGACGCAACATGGACAGTTCAATGGGCAAAAGTGAAATGATCCACAGTTTTCTTTTTAATTTTTCGTTATAAAAAAAGGTAGTCATGACTCCCGCAATAATAATCAGAGGCAGTAAGTAGGCGACATCACCAAACAATCCTCTAAAAAACAAAGTGATGCCTTCGCCAACACTGCCACCGGAACCAAACCATATGCTAATGGAAAGAAAGATAGCAACACCGGCGGATACCAGTGAGGTAATTTCTTTTGACACAAAGGCGGAATTTTTCCCACCACGTCTCTTTGCCGGATTTTTGAGTTTCCGTTTAGCCAATACCTTGCACCTTTCCTTTCACTTTGCGGTTATATTGTGCGAATATGTGCACCTTGCAGGCACCCGCATGATACTTATGCGATTGCTAAGCCACACCCGCGTCTATCGCAGACATTTGTGGCTATTATAACATAATGAAAACAGTTTTTCCATAGCTTTTTAAATTTTTTATGAATTTCTTAAATAAAGAAAGATTATATACCATATACTTTAATGTGTATAATCGACTTTTTCTGATGTATGCACACAAAAAAAGGAGGATGGAGCGCCGTGAAAAAAGTATCTGATTTCAGAAACAAAGAGGTTATCAATGTATCGGACGGCAAAAGACTTGGCTTTGTTTGTGATGTGGAAATAGACTTTGAAAAAGGAAGCATTGATGCGATTGTCATTCCGGGCCCGGCGGGACTGTTTAATATGTTTGCTCATACCGGTGACTATATCGTGCCATGGACTCAAATTAAAAAGATCGGAGAGGATATTATTTTGGTGGATTACCCCGTTGCAAGATAGCTTTGCATCACCTATTATATTGAAATTTTAAACGAAATAGATGTATTTTTAGTAAAAAGATGGGCAAAACACGCTTTTGTATTGACAAAGCGAAAAAAATTTAGTATACTATGAAACGATATTCGCTTTTTTTAAGAACAGGAGGTGTTTCGCTTGCTTAGAACCTATCAGCCTAATAAAAGGCATCGTCAAAAGGAACATGGGTTTATGAAAAGAATGTCCACTCGTAGCGGGAGAAAGGTTTTGGCCCGCAGAAGGCTCAAAGGGAGAAAAGTTTTATCGGCTTAATCGGCAGATGGCCTTTTGAGGCCGAATACCAAGCGGGCTTGCCCGCTTTTGTAATATAGCAGGTTGCTTTTCTTCGGCGGAGTATCCGCCAAGTGCACCACTCATTGGATTTTGGTGCACGGCCAATCATTGGAGGTTTTTTGTGGTAGCTTTGTCGCTTAATAAAAATGTTTTATTTAAACGGGTTTATTCCAGAGGGAAAAGTATTGTAGACCCGTTTGTGGTAATGTATTTTTTACCGAACCGCAAAGGCGTCAACCGTTTGGGAATTACTGTGAGCAAAAAAATCGGAGGCGCCGTTGTGCGCAGTCGAGCAAGGCGACTCATCAAGGAAGCCTTTCGGCTGCAGGAGGACAAGTTCTCTTTAGGGTATGACCTTGTATTTGTCGCACGGGGGCGCATGGTTGGCACCGGACTTGCCAAAATCATGACCTCCATGGAGCGCATTGCAAAAAAAGGCGGACTGATGCAGTAAACTGCCTGCGGCGGCAAAAAGGCGGAAGTGTATGAAATGTGTGTTGATTTGGCTCATTTCTTTTTATAGAAAGAATATATCACCTCTCAAAAAACCTTGCTGTAGGTTTTATCCTACTTGTTCGCAGTACGCAATAGAGGCATTTGAAAAGTATAATGTTTTTCGAGCCTCGTTTTTAACATTTTACCGCATACTTCGATGTAATCCGCTAAACAAGGGCGGTTATGATCCGCTCAAATGAAAAAGGGGCGCATTTTTGCATGCATTTTTGGCATTGCATAAATTGACAGATGTGTCCATCAAGAGGTGCCTATGTTTCAAATTTTCGACCTACTGATTAATAGACCCTTGGGGTTTATCTTAAGCTATATATACAGCTTCACCGGCAATTATGGTGTTGCCATTATTATATTTACACTTTTTACAAAGATTATTTTGTTGCCGTTTTCCATTAAACAGCAGAAATCAACGCTTGAAATGCAGCGGATCAAGCCTTTTATGGATGAGATCCAGAAAAAATATAAGGATAATAAAGAAAAACAGCAGGAAGAAATGGTCAAGCTGTATTCCGAACATGGTGTCAATCCCATGGCGGGCTGTTTGCCAATGCTCATTCAGCTTCCGATTATATTTGGTTTGTATCAGGTCATAATCAAGCCATTATCCTATATATTGGGCTATTCCGCAGAACAGATTGCGGAGCTCACTGCCAAATATGCCGATATGACCTTTGGCTACAGTGCGCAAATTTCTATTGCTAATTTGGAAAAGCTGGTCAATTTCAATTTCATATGGCTTGATTTATCAGCTGTTCCTCAATTTGACATGAATAATATTGCAGGCTCTATCAGCCTCATATGGATTATTCCATTACTTGCCGCAGGCTCTACCTACTTTTCCAGCAAATACATGTCGTCTCAAATGGCAAGTGCTTCGCCTGAGCAGGCGCAGACCAGCAACATGATGAATATGTTAATGCCAGTGATGACTTTGTGGTTTTCCTTTACAATGCCGGCAGGTTTGGGCCTTTATTGGACAGCCAGCAATCTGCTTCAAATGGCTCAGCAGTTTGCTATGAATATGTACTTTATACCAAAGCTTAAGGAAGGAGCGCTGACCGCAAATGATAAGAAAAGTAGAGAAAAGCGGAAAAACAATTGATGAGGCTATTTTAGCAGCACTTCAGGAACTGAACATCGAAAGAGAAGATGCTCAGGTAGATATTGTAGATGAAGGAAGCAAAGGTTTTCTTGGCATTGGCAGCAAGGATGCCGTGGTGAGTGTAACTGAAATTAATCGCTATGAAAAGACCGCAGTAGACTTTTTAAAAACCGTCACCGGGCATATGGGAATTGACGTTACCTGCGATATTCAAAAGGAAGGCAATCGGTTGGATATCACTTTAGAGGGCACGGATATGGGGATTGTTATCGGTCGCCGTGGCGACACCTTGGATGCACTCCAGTATCTCACTAGCCTTGTGGTTAATAAAAACGCCAATGAATATGTGAAGATTGCACTGGATACCGAAAATTATAGGGCAAAGCGCCAGGAAGCGCTGATCATTCTTGCACGCAAGGTAGCCGGCCAGGTCATCCGCACCGGCAGAAGCTCTACTTTAGAGCCCATGAATCCGAACGAGAGAAGAATTATTCATGCCGCCTTGCAAGGAAATCGCTCGGTATATACTTACAGTGTTGGCGATGAGCCAGATAGAAAGATTGTAGTGGCATTAAAGGATAGACAAAAACCCGCCTATGGCGCAAAGAGCGAAACGGAAAGTGCTGAATAGATTTTTCATTATCAATATATTATACCGATGTGGGGGTGCACTTGAAGCACCCCCTTTGTTTATTGAAATAAAAGAACAATGTGCACCATCTTGGTTGAAATCGCTTCCTATTCACGCATATATTGGTGCAAAAATAAAACAGAGTCTGCTCTAAAAGAACAAACTCCATTTTATGCATCCATCAAGTAGTCAGATAAGTAAGATGTCCGTATTCATGATTTTCCTTTTCTATGCTTTGTGATAATGTGCTTGCTATCCATGCATTTTTAGAAATCTTTGCTCCCATACACATTGCAATTTGCACAGGAGGG
>CAZQDP010000008.1:0-45689 GCA_964592375.1 uncultured Eubacteriales bacterium
ACGCCGACAATACTTGGTGGGAGACTGCCCGGGAAGATAGGTCGTTGCCGGAACAAATTTTTTTAGCGCAGCATTACATGTGCTGCGCTAAGAAAATAACACACAGACGGGGCGGCATAGCTCAGTTGGCTAGAGCAAACGGTTCATACCCGTTAGGTCGCAGGTTCAAGTCCCGCTGCCGCTACCATTCTCATGATTGCACATGATGCGAAACATTCATCTATTTGCATCACATCAATTTTAATATGGCCCGTTGGTCAAGCGGTTAAGACACCGCCCTTTCACGGCGGTAACACGGGTTCGAGTCCCATACGGGTCACCAATTATGGGCGCATAGCTCAGCTGGGAGAGCATCTGCCTTACAAGCAGAGGGTCACAGGTTCGAGCCCTGTTGTGCCCACCAAAACAAAAAGACTGTCATTTGGCAGTCTTTTTGTTTTGGTGCTTATCAATCATTATTTACAAAGCGAGAAGCAGTCTTTTTGAAATATAAGTCTGTTGTTAGGTTGCCTTTGGAATGGGTGCAATCATGGCAAGCCATCTTTGCCAAAAGTGATTTGCGTTCATATCGAAAAGATAAGAAATATCTTTTATCACCAAGATAGAAATCGCATTGATCTAAAAAAACAAATATCTTACTTTGTATTCGTCAACTGATGATAAGTGATGGCGGTTGCAATGCTTGTAAAGGGGAGCGAGAATAAACCGATGAACGCATTGATTATTCCGATTATAAGTATTTGAGTTGTTTGTCCTTCATATATAGATACAAAAAGTGAATACAGTAACGTAAATATCGTGGATGTAATCAGAAGGATGGTCCATACACTCCAGTAATTGCCTTTTATTAATTTCATGGATCGTGTGAGGTACTTATTTGATTTGCTCTGGGTAGCTATCAACGGAAGAAGCATGAAAAACAATGCCATGATGAAATGAATGTATAGCGCTACTATCGACGCTGTATATTGAATTTTTAAAATTGCAATCGCTGCAAATGGAATCATCCATAGAGCAATGATCAAATAACATCTGACATATAACCAGAATTTGCCTTTCGTGAGGTGATATGCGCTACTTAGTGTGATTTCTTGGCCTATCAATATATTATTTGCATAAATTTGCACAGCCAGAATTAATTTTACATAAAAAACTAGCATAAGTAGCATAACAAGAGTCAGCAAAAAAGTCATGAGTGGGTTAATGCCTTTTTGTGCACCAAAGTATACAAAGCCAATGGATACCATATTGTAGAGGAACATAAAAAGTACAAATGGCAAGAGCTTTGTGTAATTCGTTTTTAAAAATGCAACACTTTTCAATAAAATCTCCAAAACATTTAGTTTCATTTCATTAGCCTCCTCATTTTATTTTTACTTATTTTATCATATCATTCTAAAATTTGCAATTGTTTTTTGAAATGGATACTTAGATTATTTTTGAAATAGATACTTAGCTTATTACCATGGAAAGTTTATTTAACGAAACGACGCAGAGAAAGAGCGCTTCCATTTGCCAACAACGATATATATAGCAAAAATACAAATGACCATATGCATATAAAAAACAGACTCAAAGTGACCATTTGTGTATTTACTTATTATGCACACGGTTATATAATAAAAGTAACATTGTATAGAGAGGTGTGTGAACAAATGAATTTCAAGAAACTATTTTCACTAAGCTTAGCATGTGTAATGCTGATGAGTTTTTGTGTTTTTCCAGTGTTTGCGGCAAATGGAATAATCATGGAAGATGATTTTGATAATCTCATCATAGGGGCGTATACCGGCAAAGCGACAAATCCTTTGGATGGCTGTAAGGGCGAAATCAAAGAGAATACTCAGGATAAATCGGATAAATATCTCTATGTTGAGGATATGAACGACAAAGGGATGTTTGGTTATGCGACAACGTTTGAGGCACAAACACAGCCATTTACAATCGCATTTGACTATAAAATGGAAGATGGTTCAAAGGGTGGTGCTGCCTTTTATGTGTCAGACAGCAAAGTCGGGGGGATGGCTGCCCAGTCCATTTTCTTAAATCCAACGGTTGGTGGCTTTAACGGTGTTACCAATGGGGCTTGCGGCAGTAAAATTGCACCCAATACATGGGTGAGCGTGACCTCGATGATAAACCCAAAAGAAAAAACATTTACGTTATATATTAACGGAGTAGCTGTGGCACAGAATTATAGATTCAGGAATGAAAATGCACAGGCGATTGACACTGTGATCATTTCAGGGGATACGGGCACAGTGCCCACAAAATTTTCTATCAATAATATAGCAATTACAAAAGGCGCAGTAATGCCAGCTGAAGCGAGTAATTCCCTTGCGCCTGCTATTGTAGAAGGAAGTGAATTGACAATGCCCAGCACAGATAAAGCAGAAGCAGAGCTGAAAACCAAGATTGGTGGCGCGCTTGCATTACTGGTGAATTATCCAGTGGCGAGGCAAAGCGGTGAATATCGTCTCATCGACAAAGACAGCCCCAGGGTGAGTCCGTTTGTATTGAGTAACAGAACACTGGTGCCGGTGCGCTTTATTGCAGAAGCATTTGGCATGCAGGTCGCATTTGATGAGGAAACGGAAATGATTACATTGAAATCGGGTGCAGTAAGTGTAGAAATGGGGCTGGGATCGGTTACCATGAAAGTAAATGGCATAGAGAAGCAACTTGATGTAGCGGCAAATACATATAACGACCGCACCTTCATACCACTTCGTGCGATGGCAGAATCACTTGGCAAGCAGGTGTTCTGGGATGAGCGTGGTCTTATCATCATAGGTGATAGCGTATATATGGCGAAGACAGATGAATCGCTTATTCAATATGTCATTGCAAAGCTTAAGAATGAAACGGCCATGCAGGCGGGCGGTATGTATGCCGGTGGATATATGGAAAAGCTTGGGCAAGCACCTATTGTATACGATACCGAATTGGCAGCAAAGGCCGGAGTGCGCTCTGTATTTTATCAAGGAGCACCCTATCAAGGCAAAGAAACGAGAGTTTATGCCTATATTGGACTGCCGGACAATATAAAGCCGGGGCAGAAGGTGCCGGGAATGGTGCTGGCGCACGGAGGAGGCGGTACCGCTTATGCCGAATGGGTGCGTTTATGGAACGCCAAGGGATATGCTGCCATTGCAATGGATTTGGAAGGGCACACGCCAGATAAGAAAACGCACGCATGGAGCGGTCCGCAAAATAGTATTTTTGGAGATATTCACGCTCCGGTGGAGGATCAATGGATGTACCATGCCTCTTCGGATATTATGCTTGCACATTCCCTGCTGGCATCGATGGATGCTGTGGATTCAAATAAAATAGGCCTTACCGGAATTTCTTGGGGTGGTGTGCTTGCCAGTTTTGTGATGGGTGTGGATAATCGCTTTATGTTTGCAATTCCTGTTTACGGCTGCGGTTTTCTAAATGAAGCTGAAAATGACTATTATAAAAAACTATTTTCTCCATGGAATTCCGATACGCAAAAAAGATTTTCTGCGCTTTGGGCAGCACAGCGAGCTTTCCCTCAGGTGACCATGCCTGTTCTGTTTGTCAATAGCGATCACGACACATATTTCCCGATTACTATCACGAATAAATCGAAAAAAGGTGTCGCCGGCTTTGCACAGATGAGCATACAGCCTACCCTCACGCACAGTCACTCAGCTGGCTGGAATCCACCGGAAATATACGCTTTTGCAGATAGCTTTGCGATGGGAGGCACGCCGCTTGCCAAAATCATATCACAGGAGCAAAATGGAGACGAAATTTCGCTTGTGTATAGCGATTCACAAGCCGCACGCATCGTATCTGCTCAGGTAGTCTATTCAAAATTACCGGTGGTGGAGGCCTGGAAAATTGCAAACACGAACAATGACTCATCGTGGAGCATATTAAGTGCATCTGTCAATCAAGCCTCCTGCACGGTTACCGCTACCATCCCTACTGACACCAAAACATATTATGTAATCATCAAGGACAGCCGAGGATTGATGGTAAGCTCAGAGCTTGTTTTTCGATAAGGTGGATTGATGTGGGAAAAATATTGTGGTATGGGGATCGGCACTCTCTGCCATGCATAAGTTCTTCATCATGTCGCCTATTCCGAAAGACGTGATAAGCGTTAGAATGGGTCTTGCTGCGCGGCATACGCAAAGGGTCAATTTCTGTGCTTCCCGTGGGATACATACGATGAAGAGAAGAAGCTCATTAGCGATAGCGGTGCTGTTGTCATCAGTCCCTGGCATGTAGATGAAAAGCTTGGGGATGAATGAAAAATCCGTATCTGCCTACTAATGCTACCATAACTTACTATCGGTAGGGATACGACCAAATTGTCTTGCAAGCAAATGATGGCAACTCTTTATGGGGAAATATAAGGTGTTATTGATATTTTTCTTGCTGTATCGTATAATGAAGGTGGCAGTGCACATTTGCTGCTAATGACTCTACGGAGCGTTTGTTGAAAATGCTTTGTACATATATTATAATATCTGCAGGAGGTGTCTAAAAATGGACTGTGCAAAGGTAGGCAATTTGATATACAAACTACGAAAAGAAAAAAATTTAACACAAAAACAATTGGCAGACGCCATGAATATTTCTGACAGAACCATATCGAAATGGGAGAGAGGCATTGGGATTCCGGATGTTTCGCTGCTCAGCGAGCTTTCTAGCATTCTACATGTCAATATTCGGGAAATACTATCGGGTGACTTGATGGCCAACGAGCGCATAGGAGGAAATATGAAGAAGCTAATGTATTATGTATGCCCTTTTTGCGGCAATATGATGGTTGGAACGGGAAATATAAGCGTTTCTTGCTGCGGAAGAAATTTGGAAGCGTGCATTCCACAAAAAGCAAGCGAAGAGCAAAAACTCAGCGTTGAAATTGTTGAAGATGAATTTTATATTACATCCGATCATCCAATGACAAAAGATCACTATATCTCTTTTGTTGCATTTGCTACCGGTGAGCGGGTGCAAATTGTCAAGCATGACGCCGAGTGGAATCTTCAAACGCGTATGCCAAAACGAGGCGGAGGCACGCTCATCTGGCACTGCACAAAAGATGGGCTATTTTATCAGCTTTTGTAAATGCATCTTCACAGCTTTTTAGAATATCTCGCACCATGTGGTGAGTGCAAATGCACACAATTCACCATAGTCCCCAATTTTCCATATGATATATTGTAAAAAGTATCAATATTATCATATGGAAGAATAGGGGATTTTTTATGTTTGAATACGCATGCCATCATCAAGCAGTACATTTACCAAAAGAGGTGAGCATCCCAATTGAGCTCTACGAATCACTCAGAGGCGAATATTTTATCGGCTACGCCGACAACTTGACTTTCGGAAGCGGAAAAAGCTGCTGGGCAAGATTATATAACCCTCGACATTCCGGTGTTAATTTGCATGTGAATGTCTGGACGGTAACCGATATCTCTAGTGCACCATTTCGTGCTCAGTTTTGGTTTAATGCAATCCCTTCGGGAGTCATTAGCGAATCAACACTCGTAACCCCATCAAACACTGCAATTTATCCTTTGCCAAAGCCGGAAATAAAGCTACAGCAAGCATCAGATGTGGCAAGAGAACCGGAAGGCGGCGTAAAAGCCTTTGTGCGAAGAGGCGAAGCTGGTACAACATTAGTGGATACAGAAAACGGAAAATTAATATTTCCTCCTGGTGGCTCATTTTTGGTCTTTTTATCACTGGCTGAAGACCAAAACATTGCTGCACAAGGGAGAATTGCTTTTGGGTGGTGGGAAGAGAAAGTGGCGAAAGAGTGCCCTTGAGGTATAATGTTATGGATAGATATGGATATATCAAAATATATTTTAAAATATCACTTGCATATCTTGCAGTAAAATCAACTTCATGAGGGAACACTAGGTATGTGGAAAGATGAACGGATTTCACCTACTCATAAATTTTTTCCCTGAATTGTAGAAAATTGTTGACAAATTCACAAAATGCAATTATAATGAACTTAAAAAGATGTTAGAGGTTATTCATGTATTGTATTTTACAATTAATAGCAAAACGTGCAAACGCATTTTTCTTATCCGCATGTGCGGCCGAGAATACTTTCCAAAAATACATTGAATATCTTGGAAATGCGCTATATACGGAAGTATATCACTACAACCCGACTGCCACAGAGGCAATTATTTTTCTTCATGGTCTCTGTGGCAATCATGCGGATGGTGCATTTCTGCAAGACCCGAAAAATACTTATATGACAATTACAATGGACATGCCTGGCCATGGTCAGTCCGGCAGGCAAGATAAGATTACTTGGGAAGAATATATCGGGGCGGTAAAAGCTGTTATCAATTCATATGGGCTCCTAAGGGTCCACCTTATTGGTCACTCTTTGGGTGCTGATACTGCACTGATGTTTGCAAAAGAGCATCCCGAGGCAGTAGGGGATATCATTTTATTGGATCGAGGATATTATAATTACGCCGATGTAATCGGTCTTCATTTCACTCCTTCATTTTACAAGGTAGTTGAACATGACGCAGAGTCTGGTTTGGATACAAATGCCTTTTTCAATTTGGTTGATATGATGTTTGAAAATGATATTACAAAGACTTGGGATATCAATAAAGACGTGCTTCTGATGGCTGCAAATCCATATTGGCCTGCACCAATTGAAGGCAAAAATAATATTGTGGATTATATTGAAGCGATAAAGAGTTCCCCGGAGGATTTTGGCGTATCGAAAGAGCAGGCAGCTACTCTACCAGATTTAACGTTGGACAACCTTTATGGATATATGGCATTTTTAAATTTAAAAATAGATGAATTTACTTCTGCGAATAAGAAATTTGAAATGGTAAGAACCCCTTTTGAACATGCTATGATGCGCAATGATATCGCAAAGATAGAACTTCTAAAGGATGTGCTCCTCTACATTGGCAATAAAGATAAGGTGTGGGCAAAAGATAAGATCAAGGAAAGTATATATAAAATAAAATCTGGGTTTAAGCAAAAAAGTTTATCCGAAATACTGGGCAAGACGATACTTGCACCAAAAAAATAAATGGGGGTATGAATATTTTATAACAGGACTATTTGCTTGGTGTCATCACAGTATTTTGTGACCGAAAATAGAGCTTTTTTTACATTTTTATAAGAACGATCAAATGGTGTGGAAAATAATGATATTGCTGTTTCGAAAACCTTCAATGGATTTTGAAGTTTCAATGTCAAGTAATATAGAATGATACTATAAAAATGAAAGGAGTTGTTTAATGTGTGGGAACAAAAATTATTTGAATTATTTATAACAAATATACCACAAGGACTCGCATTCGTTTTATTGTATTTTTCTTTAACAAACATAAAAATTAAACCTACATTATATGTACTCACAAGTGTTATTTACGCAGTGGCAGCATTTCTGATAAGACCATACGTGAATTTTGGTGTTCATTCCATCATTTTAATGCTGTTACTGGTGATTATTGCTGTGCAATGGGGAAAGGTTAAGCTATTATCTGCGGTGATATATGCCATTGTTCCATTTATTGTTGGTTATATCAGTGAATGGATCACATTTATCATCTTGGGGGTTATCCAGTTTGACGTACAATTGCTCAAAACCAATGCTCAGTTAAGAGCAATGATTGGGTTAATTCCTTTGGGCATGCAATTTGCTGTAAGTTTTGCTACATTCTTCACAAAAAAATATTTCAACAAGTCAAAGGATGGTCAAAATGTTGCTATTTGAAAAGGTATCTAATCGGGTAGGCTCTTATATTGCTGAATCTCTGCATATGGATAAGGATAAGCAGGCGGTTATATCGTACGGAGCTTACCTATTATTAGACGCCGTGCTAGGAATTGTGATGGTAATGCTTTTGGGCGCAGTATTTGGAGTTTTTTTTGAGGCATTGCTGTTTTCCTGCACCACTGCTTTTCTCCGAAAATACTCGGGTGGTGCGCATTCCACAACATCATTTCGATGTGCCACCATTGGCGGCGTTGTTGCTACCTTGGTTGCGCTTATTTTGAAAAGTTCTAGCAGATGGCTTATCGCACCTCATATTATGATTTATCTTATCGTAACATTTTCCGTATCGTACTTTATCATTTTAAAGCTTGCGCCAAAGGATTCGCCAAGCAAACCCATTGTCAAAGAGGAGAAGATTAAATTACTGAAAGACAAGTCTATTTGGACACTCCATTTTTATGCAATCATATGCCTTGGGATTTTGGCATTGACCTTTTATATTAAAATGCCGCGCAGCTTTGAGTATATTGCACTCATTTGTTCAGGCACCTTGTGGCAGTCTTTCACGCTGACTTCTTTAGGGCACAAAACCATTGAACTAATGGAAGCGCCCTTTAGATATATAAAAAGCACAGGAGGTGAAAATCAATGAAAAAATTCGCATTTTTAGTAGCTACTGTTGGCGCAACATTACTCACTTTTGTGGCTACAGCGATCTCTGCTGGTGCATGCAGCTGGGGAGGACATCAACCAAACGAACCTGAATCACTTAGCTAAGTGAGACTAATAATATAGGGGGGAACTATCCCCCCTATATTATTGTTTTTTCGTTTTATAATGGATGTATATATATTGCAAGTGGTGGAATGAAATGTTTCAATTTGATAGCGAAAGAAAACTGAAGATTGGCGAAATCGTAATCACTGTAAAGCTCATTTCTCTCATCTTTTTGGGAATGGCAACATTTATTGAAATTCCTAAACTATTTGTAGGTAAACTGAGCATTTTTAATAATCAATTTACGACAGCTGAATTTGCACAAAATGTAACCATTTTTGTGCTTTTTGGTCTGTCTATTTGGCTTATTCGCTATTATCAAAACAGGTTCATTAAAGATACATATAGTAGCAAAAAGCGAATACTCTATGACATTACCGAAACGCTTTTATTTATCTGCTTAGACACTTTTCTTGTTGCATTTTCCGGACTGAACCAAAGTCCGTTTAAAAGCATTTTTTTATTTATTATGCTATCGGTTACAATTCAATTTGGCCTTAGGTACGGCCTCATTGTAAGCGCACTGAGTTCCTTTATTATTATAACAATAGATGTGATTGCAGTGCCTTTAAGACCAAATCCATTTCTGCAGATTGACTTTATGCTTTTCGGGGCCTATTTCATTATCACATGGCTTGTTGGTTATTATAGAAGTGTGGAAGAGCAATACAGCAGTAGAATAGAGAACATTGCCATTAAGGATGATTTAACAGGATTATTTTCTCATGGATATTTTCAGAGATATTTAACGGAGCAAATAGAAGCGGCACAAATAAGTAAAAAGCCACTCTCTTTGTTATTTATTGATATTGATTATTTTAAATATTTCAATGAGCTATATGGGCATCAGTCGGGTGACGAGGTTCTGAAGCTCATTAGTGAAAAGATACAAAACTACGTCTGTGCGCCCCATATTGCTGCCAGATACGGCGGCGATGAAATAACAGTCTTAATGCCAAATACCACAGAAGAGGAAGCAAAGCATTTTGCAGAGAAAATTAGAAGCGAAATCGAAGCTGAAAATGTAAATAAATTTGCGGAAATCAAAAAAATTACCGTTTCAATTGGTATTTCCTGCTTTCCAACGACTGCAAAGGATAAAAATGAATTGATTAAATGCGCCGATGACGCGCTTTATAGAGCCAAGAGTTTATATAAGAACCGAGTAGAAACCTATCAATCCGTGCTGGAGGAATTGAAAAACGAAATTGATGACGATGATATTGAGATTATCAGCTCGATGAAAACATTTATCAGCATCATTAACACGAAGGACAAGTACACCTATCGACATATGGAAAGAGTGGTTATGTATTGCGGACTTATCGCAGAAGAATTAAATCTTAGCGAAGAGGATAGAAAGGCACTGAAATATAGTGCATACCTACATGATATCGGTAAAATCAACATTGACAAACATATATTGAACAAGAAAATGCCGTTAACCGACGAAGAGTGGAATATTTTCAAAAAGCATCCGGGGGATGGTGTGGATATTTTAAGACCGGTTCAGTCGTTATCTCATGTGCTACCAATTATTCTTCATCATCATGAAAAATTTGGCGGAGGAGGATATCCGGGCAATCTCGCCGGCAAAGAAATCCCTTATTTGGCAAGGGTATTAACAGTTGTAGACTGCTTCGATGCCATGACCTCTAATCGCCCTTATTCCATTGCCAAGTCATTTAATGAAGGCATACAAGAATTAATTGCTTGCTCAGAAAAACAGTTCGACCCACAAATTGTAAAAGCTTTCATTAAAGTGGTCAGAAGAAAAAGAAAGTTACAGCATATGGAGAAAATTATCAGTTAAAAAACGTATTTTCAAAGCGGTTGCTTATTATTTGTAAGCAATCGCTTTTTTTAAGTTGTTTGAGATTGTGTTTATTTTGGTAAAATACCGCAATATATCAAGACCAATCAATGACTAAATAGCAAGGACATTCACTTATTTTCGTAATTGCTTTGGAGAAAATCCAAACTTTTTTCGGAAACATTTTGAAAAGTAAGGTTGAGAATGAAAACCACAGGAAAAGCACACTTCTTTTGCGGACAGATGTGGATCTTTTTGCATCAGCTCCAAGGCTTTTGTTAATCTGAACTCAATTAAAAAAGTCATTGTGGTAACCCCATGTTCAGACAGAAACAACCGATTAATATGCCCCACACTCAAACCAAAGTGCATTGCAAGGTCCTTGTTTTGAATTTTATTCATATAATTTGCCTTTAGGTATGAGGTAATAAGGGTGATAATACCTGTATTTCTTTGAATGTGCATTTCCTTTTTTGGCTGAAAAAGCAGTTGAAATTTTTCCGTAAAGGTAGTATAAAACAGAAATAGCAACCAAGAATGCAGGAGCGGGATGAACAATTGAATGGGGTAGTTTCCTTTTAATTGCAAAAAAACATGACTCATCATATTTTGGTAAAGCCATGGCAGTGTTTTTAGGTGAAAAACTAAATTATCCTGATGATAATATGACAAATCGTTGCAATTCAAGATAATCCCAAGCATGATGCTGTTATCATCTAAGCATTCCCATTTGTGCAAGGTGCCAATGGGGATGATGCAGCAATCTCCGGATGCCATCAGCTGCTTAGGAAAGCCTTGTTGTTTAATATAAAATCTCCCTTTAAGAACATATTGAAAATGAAACTCATCATGCACATGATACGAAAAACTTTCTCCTCTATGATATAGCCGAACAAAATTCAAGTACACATGTTGAAATATGATTGTATTCGTGTCGGGAAGCATAAACGCATGCATCATATTTGATAATTTCAGGTCAATCATTTTAATTTGTGATTCACTTGTAGGCATCGTTGCGGTTCTCCTTGATAAATAAATACATGTACATACTATATAGTATAAGTTAATTTTGTGAAAAATCAAGTATTTTTTTAACAGGTCAACAAAAATATAACGATATTTCTGCATTTATTTTTGAAGGTAAACATGACTATGATGAAATAATTACAACAATGATAAAATATTTACATTCATTATTATTGAGTCTATATCGTTTTGTGTTATTATTAAAAATAGGTAGAGAGTAGCAAAGGACTTATTGGCAATAACGGATATACGTTGCCGCCGGACCCTGTCATTCATTTTACAAAGGAAGAGCTAGATGATTTGGCAAGCATAAAAACAACATTAGACACTTTCGTCAGCGAAACCTCTATGCAGTTTATCACAGGCAAAAAGTCCATGAACCAGTGGAATAGCTTTGTTGCAAAAATGGATGAACTGGGCTATAAAAAGGTAGAAGAAATATATAATCAAAAATACAATGCAATGAAAAATTAAGCGCATTGGGGTACTGTGATTTTGCAGTATTTTATGCACTGTGGTATTTTGCAAATTAAGCCATTGACGAATGGTTTCGAATTGCAGTATAATCAAAATGAAATTTAAATGTAAAGGGGTATGAAGATATGAAAAGAATGTGGTCCGTTGTAATTATATTTTCTATGCTGATGGGTCTTTTGCCGGTTATCACTGCCTTTGCGGAGGATAAAGCTTTTTTAACGGAAAATTTTGAAGGCACAGATCCACTTTCCGGCTTTCATGTAATCGGAAATGAGGATACCTTAAACGCGAGCATTGTGCCAAATCCGGACGGTGGTAAATGCCTTAAAATCATGGACAGTGCAAACCCAAAGGCAGCCAGCATATCCAAAAGTTTTGATGCCCTAAGCGATCAGGTAGTCATTGAAGCGGATATTATGGCAGATAGGCTCTCTAATAGTTCTACCGCATTTTACTTATACGGCACGGGCAATGTCAATATGATTGCACTGAGCTTTACCGCTACCGCCATGTCGGCATTTAGTGGCAGCACAGCGGTTCCAAATGTGGGAAAAATAAAAGCCAATACATGGATGAGGCTTAAAATGATGATTGACATTCCCAAAAATGAATATACCGTGTCCCTTGACGACGAGATTATTGTTAATCGCTTTGCGTTCAGAAATGCCGCGACCGATATTGTCCGATTAACGATCACCACGCCACTTACAAACAGCGGGCAGGTTATCGGTTACGTAGATAACCTTACATGCACCGTTCCGGAAAAGGTCATTGCCGGTGGCGAAGAGCCTATGGCGATGCAAACCAACATGCTGCCGCAAAACAACTTTGATATCACCTCAATAGCAGATGGCATTTTGCTTCGGCCGGATTGTGAAATTGCGTATGTGAACGGTAAAAAGGAAACCATTGACCCGGAAAATGCTTTGGTAGCTCCGTTTATCTACAACAACCGAACCTTTGTGCCTATTCGGTTTATTGCCCAGAGTTTGGGCGGCACCGTAGGGTATGACGAGGCAAAGGATATGGCAAGCATTACACTTGGGGGTAATCAAATATTGCTAAGGCCCGGAAGCACGGAAATAACCGTCAACGGTCAGGTGAGACCCTTGGATGTTTCCTCCATGCTGGTGGAAAACAGAACCTTTGTGCCTCTGCGGGCCATTGCCGAAAGCTTTGGGAAAAAGGTGGGGTATGACCCGGTTGGGGTTGTAACCATTTCGGACGCCAAAGAATTTTCCAAAGAGGAACTGTATCAAATCAAAAACGCACTTGTATCCGAAGGCGAAAAAAGCGCTTCAGACAAATATTCAGCAGTTTATTTATCCTCCAGAAGCTATAAACTCCCCGATGCCCTGCAAGGCGGTACTGTGGATGCGATCAAGCAGTTTAATCCAACCACCATAAGATGGGCATACATTTATGAACCAAATCAAATCAAGGCGATTTCGAAGCTTGGTGTGTCCATAGAAACTGCTGTGCAAGATGCGCTGGCTAGAGATCCGAAAAATCGCGGCATCACTCCCGGGCGAAACTCGGAGGATTTTGAAGGCAAACCAATTGTTGTGGGCCATTTAGCCTCCCTGCCAAATGTGGTTTGTTATAATGGGCCTACTTATATTGAAGGAGCCTTGGCGGAAATTAAAAATGCCATTGAAAATGGTGCTACTATGCTTCAGCACGATGATTGGATGGGGAATATCACCTTATACAACGATTCTAACGGCTGTTTTTGCGCTTCTTGCATGACGAAGTTTGCGCAGTACATCAAAGACAAATATAGTGCCGAAGAAATCAAGGCGTTTGGCATTGAGGATATTGGACAGTTTAATTACAGAGTATTTTTGCAAAAAAAATATGGCTTTGTCACAAATAGTGACTATAAGGGTGGGCGTGGCCGCGAGGCACTGAGTGACGTGTTTAAAAATTTTCAGTATGATACCATGCGCAATTATTATCGCTTGCTAAAGGCAAAAGCCAAGGAGTATAGCGGCGGGAAGGATATTGCACTCAATGGCAATATGGGGCATGTACCCACGAAGTATGACAGTGAACTTTTTAAGATGGCATACAACTTTTTTGACGATGGACTGGGCGAAACAGACGAAGAGGAATACACAGACATTGCCGATCTGATAACCGGCGCAAATGTTATGATTGGAAACGGAAAAACATATACCATATCTCCAAGGTCAAGTCGAGTTGCGCTGGATGTGGAGCTTGAAAGAAGAGCGATTGCCGCTACCTATGCCATCGGCAGTTATTTTCTGGTGCCTTGGGATGTTTGGCTTAGCAGGCAACCGCAAAGGTATTTTGGAACACCTTCGGAGTATGGGGATTTGTATCAGTTTATTCGTCAATACCCAGGGCTATTTGACAAGCATGAATCAAATCCGACTGTAGCCATTGCAACTGCGTGGTCGGCGCTTAGCGATGCAACCATTCGAAAGACATTGAAGGAGATTTCCTATCGGCTGTTTGCAGCGGGCGTGCCATACAAGGTGGTGGTTGCTAATGAAAAAGAGCCTGCAATTGCACTTACAAGTAAAAGCTTTGAAGGAGTTAGCGATATCATTACGCTCCATTCTATGGATGCGCTACCAAATCAAGACAGGCAATTGCTCGAAAACATCGGTATTCCCATTACTCCCGTGGCAGAAGTAGCCGAGTCGCTGATAAAAAAGCATTCGCGTGTGCAGGTCGCAGGCACTACAGCGGTATACGCAACACTTCGTGAAACGGCAATGAAGGATGCGGTGGTGCATATTATTAACTACAAAGAAGAAAAGGCAAAGGATGTTTCGGTTTTCGTAAGCGGGATGGGATCGCGAGAGGTCATGCTGTACAGACCGGGATATAACCCGATAAAGCTCAGCGCGAAAGACGACAAGGTGGTGGTGCCATTGGTGGATGAATGGGCAATCATCGAAATTGCAAATGAGCAAAGCGATCGCAGGACATGGTCCACGTATGACGTCGGCATGCCCTCGTATGCATCCGCGGTTCAAATAACGGGCAATGATATTGAAATGAGTGCAAATGCACCGGGGTTCCAGCTAAAAATAGACGAGCTCGACACCTCACCGGGCGATTACCTGTCCTTTACCTATCAGACTACGGATGAAATGGACTTTGAGGCAAAGGGGAAACTGGATAAGAATGTTCTAAGCAAAGACGGCATCACCGGCCTGATGGTGCGCGACAGCATTTCCTCTCATGCAAGCTTTGCGGCCATTGCATATAGTGAGCAAGATGGCTACCGCTTCCTATATCGTGAAAAGTACAGCACGGACTGCAAGGTGCAACGCATTACTGCAAAAGGAGACTATATGAAGATTATCAAAACAAGCGATATGATAAGGGCATATGTTTCTGAGGATGACGTAAATTGGACGGAAGCGGGCAGTATAAAGATTGCCTTTTCAAAACGCTTGGTCGGGTCGTTTTTAGCAAGCAACGGCATAGCGGTGGCCAATGGGAAAATCAGCAATGTAGAGGTAAAAAACAAGGTTTCCGCGGCAAAAATCAAATCTATCACCGCATCTGCGCAGGACACAAAAATTGCCATTGGCGCAGAGAGCAAAACGATGGTAGGCATTCGGCTTGATAATAGCGAAAAGGCGAGTGCAAGCAATACCAAAATTGAATACAAATCCTCCAATGAAAAGGTGGTTGCAATTGACCTGGCAGGGCTGATGAAGGGCGTAGCAGAAGGCGAAGCCACCATTTCGGTCAAAGCAACCTTTGGAACTTCCTCTATGGAACAATCCTTTCAGGTGGCATGCAGCAAAAAGGTGGTTGTTTTAGATGAAAACTTTGAAGATGGGCAATTAGGTAGTGCGCCTGCTAACTGGCAACAATATAATAATACGGTAGATGCCAAAGCAAGCATTGAAAATGTGCCCGAAAGAAATAGCAAGGGCATAAAACTCAGCGACATTGGAACCGGCGTGTTGAATGTAAAAAAGCCATTTATAAAGCCCTGCAAAGGGGTGCTTACAGTTGAATTTGACTATTACAAAGAAAAACAATCGGTGAAATCAGATAGCCTGACTTGTTATATCTACGCAAACAATGTGCCGCTGATTAATTTAACGGTCAAAAGCCAAAATTTTGTTTGGGAAACCGATGGTAAAATTCTTGCACCCTTTGAAGACGGGAAATGGTATCAGGTACAAATTGTGTGTGATATTCCCGCTCAAACAGCCAAGGTATATATCAACCATACACTGGTTGGAGAGAATTTGCAGTACAAGGGGCCCGTAGAAAGCATCAATCAGGTGATGCTGGGTGCAGGTACCGGTGTTCCGATTGAAGTGACTTACTTTGATAACTTCAAGGTATATACAGGCGAGCCGGAATAAAATAAAAAACAATGGGCAAAAGAAAAAGCACTTAAAATCTTGTGAAGACTAAATTATTTATTTATGAGGGATGATACAACAAAGGATGTGTGCGATGATGAAAAAAGTTTGTTTTGGATTATTGATTGTATTTGCAATGCAATTTGTGGCATTGCCAGGTCTTTTTGGCAGTGAGGAAGGCGTCGCCGCTACTCCGGGCTTATTGTTTGAGGATAGCTTTGAAACCTATTCGATTGGTAATGCACAGGCGCCATGGTCAAATGCATCATCCAATCAAACGATAGCGAAGGTAACCATCGCCAATGACCCGGGCGACTCCTCCCGCGGAAAGGTGTTGCGGATTGAGCATTTAGGCACAACGCCTCCTCCAACGGGCAGCCCGCCTCCTATTCAGGTTATTTCTAATCTTGCTACCGGCAAATATTCCGACCAAACAGGCACCTTTGTAACTGAATATGATTTTTATATCAGCTCCGACTCATTGACTGCTCTAAATTATATGATGTACAGCAGAGAAGTAAGCTGGCCGTATGCGGTAGGGCTTAGCGCTACCATTACCGGTACGGTTGTGCCACTTGTAGCGCCTACTGGTAGCGGCTCCGACATATCGCGCAGTGCACCTATGGGTCAATGGCATCGGGCAAAAATTGAGACGGACGTACCAAATCAAAAATACCGCTTTTCAGTGGATGACTCCACGTATACTGACTGGGTGTTATTTAGACCCAGTACAGCCACACCGCCGGTTACACATGCCAATATTTTCAAAACAACCATTGGCAGTAGCAACGCTTCAGGTGCTGGCAATGTATATGTGGATAATATTTTGATGTATAACCCGGCGGTCTATGTTCCTCCCACACCTTCGCCTTCTCCAACCTTCACACCCTCGCCTGAACCGATGCGAACCATAGCACCTGTCATTGTACCAACTCCCGCGGCACCTGCAGGATATGCTGTGTATGAACCGCTCAATTTGCCACTGCAACTTGCCGATACTGTATATAGCGGTAGCTTAGGCAGTGATACCGGTATGTTTGTACGAAAGCAGGATGCCTTTAATACATATATTGAAGTAAATACAAATGCCACTTCCAAAAATCTGCTTACCATCCCGTTTTCTTCCGGCAATGATATTACAACTGTTTCCTTTGATTATAAGCCGGCCGCTACCACCAGCCCATTTTATTTTAACGTCAAGGGAAGTGCAGGCGGCACAGGGCCTGATGTAAATGTCATTTCACTGCCACTGGAAGGCACAACGATCAAGAGCTATTCCTTCGGTAGCATTACGGATTTTAATACCGTTCAAATCAGAATTAGCAAAAGCTTGTCCGTTTATGATATGTATATTGGCGGCGTGAAGTGTAATGCTTCTCCTCTGCCTTATACCAATGCGGCAGCAGCCGCTACGCTCAAAGGCATTGTTGTATCCACTCCCGCCGGATCTGGTGCCTTCAGAGGCAGTTTTGATAACTTCATGGTCTATGCCGGTGAGCCTTTGGATGTTGCAAAAAAAGGTGTAACACTCTCCTCGGTGGCCTCCGGTCTTTTGGCAAGCTCCTCGTCCGTTACGCTGGCCACCACCGCTACCAACACCACCGGAAAAGCACTTACCGCAGCACTCATTGCCATTGTGCGTAATGGTGCAAAGGTGGAGGATATTAAGATTGTTCAGAATGTCAATGTGGGGACTGGCATCTCGAAGCTTTGCTCCATTCCTCTGAATATACCTAACCACAAAGGCAGATACAGCGTTTCTGTGATGTTGTGGGATAATTCCTTTGCATCAACCATCCCCGTGGCACAAACAAAGGTGCTTGCAAACCCTTACTCCGCTGTGTATTTGTCTTCCAGATGGTATAGAGCAAATGCAGGTGACCAAGGTAGCGACATCAGCACACTGGATGCCATCAAGCGTTTTATGGCTACGGGAGATAAATGGTCCTATATTACAGACAATACACAAATTCAAAATATAACCGCGCTTGATGTTAGCTTTCAAGGTGCGCTGAATGTACAAACCGAAGGCGGATATGTGGAAACATTAGAGGGAAAAAATGTTGTAGCACCTTGGATGACTTGGCAAAATGCGCCATATTGGAGCTGCGTGAACAGGCAGGCGCATGTTGATAACATCATCAACAGCGCAAAAACCGCCATTGATGCCGGCGCCACGGAATTTCAGCACGATGACGCAACGGCCAATTACGGCATGCTTTCCTTTGCAGCGGGTTGCTTCTGTGCGGATTGTATCACTAGCTTTCGCAATTACTTAAAAAATAATTTAACCTCAGCGCAAATCACGGAACTTGGCATTGCAAATATTAATACTTTTGACTACAAGCAGTTTGTGCTTGCAAAGGGAATCACTACGGATAGCATGTATAAGGCTCAGCGTAGCACCACCCTGAGTGCCACTAATACATGGTTTATCAAATTTCAAAAATATGCCACGTTGCAGTATTATGAAAAAGTACGTAGTGCTTTAACTGAATATGCAGGAAAAAACATTGCAATCTCTGCCAATATGACGGCAATGTCTGCCAATGGCATTGCTATTGAAGATCAAGTCATAGGAGAGGCGATTGATTACGGTATCAGTGAGCATAATGAACCACGTTTTACTTTGACCAATATTGTGTCTGGCAGTAGCGTTCGAACAAGCATCGGAACAAGAATGATTTTATCGCCTGTTCCGGAAAAAAAGTGCAAGGAGCTCGTGCGGCCTGCCATTGCGCAGACATACGCCATGGGTCAATATATGTTGGTGCCTTGGGATATTTGGCTTCCTGGAACAGATGTGCCGCGATATTTTGGCACGGTGGAGGAATATGGAGATTTATATCAGTTTATTCGCGAAAACTCATTCTTGTTTGACGGATATGAAATGGCTGCAAAGGTAGGAGTTCTAGTCAATTGGGCGGATATTACAAAATCCACAGAGCCTTTCTATGAGAAGTTTGTGATGGATTTGTATTATGCCGGTGTGCCATTTCGGGTGCTTATTGCCAACTACAATTCTGATTATCCGCTGTATTCTATCCAAAAAGAACAACTGAGCGGACTTGAGTATATTTTAACCTATTCGGATATCAATTCTTTCTCAGCGGATGATAAAGCTTGCGTGCAGAGTAGCCCAGCCACCTTGGTTAGCAAAGCAAATGTAAACAGCAACTTTTTGGGTTCATGTAACGGTGCTACTGCGCAAAGCATTTCGGATGCCCTCTTCACCACCATCAGAAGAGGCGCTAATGGCAATACATCCTTACATATTTTAAGTGACAATGGGTATGAGTGCTACGAAAATATCTCGGTGACGATAAAAGAGGAGTTTGTGTCCGAAAATCCTGAAGCATGGTTATATAGACCCGGCAAAATACCCCAAAAGCTTCCTCTCGGCTATGCCGAAGGGAAGTATACTGCTTCAATTGACAGTATGGAGGAATGGGCCATCATCTCATTTACCAAGCGAGCACAAGATGAAAGGGGAAGTTTTATTCTTCCGAAGGATTATTTGGCCTTTCATGTAGGTAACCCTGCTCCCACAGGGAGTGCTATTATGGAAGGCGGAAGGCTTCTGATGAAGTCTTCCGGGAAGGGATTTAATATCAGCACTCAAAACGACACCGGGAAACAGGATAGCCTCACCTACACATACAAATGCATTGAAGACCCACTGCTGAGAGATTATAGTGTGTCTGCGGCACTGGAAGGTTTAGAAGGCTACAGCGGAAGCTATGCAGGCATCATGCTGAGAGAAAACGTATCTTCAAATGCCACTTTTATTGCATTGAAGAAGAGAATAGATGGAAGACTGTTTTTAGAATATAGAATGCAAATAGATGAAAGCACGACAACGGTTGATTTAGGATTGAGTAGTCATTCGTATTTGAAAATTTCCAAAATTGGTACAAATATGATTGCCTATACATCTGCTGACGGCATCGATTGGACGAGTAGAGGCGCTGTCGCAAGCATGGTGATGAGGCAGGCCACGGCAGGAGCTTTTACACTATCCTCAAGTGGCACAGCCACCACAAGTGCAGTCATTTTGGGATTGAAAGTTATTGAGCAACCTAAGATTGTCGCCATGTCACGTATTAGCGCTATTTCCGTAAGCCCATCCACATTGAGTTTGAAGCTCAATCAAATCAGAACCCTAAAGATTTTGGCGGTAGTGGATGGCAAAAATATCATTGTACCAACGGATATGTTTACTTTAAACTCATCAAACACCTCTGTTATGCAAGCAACTGGATTATCAAGCATTAAAGGAATTGCGCAGGGAAATACGACACTTACAGTGACCATACCCACCTCAAATGGAAATAAGGTCTATACAACCAATGTATCGGTATTTGAAAAAATCAATGTATTAGATGAGACCTTTGAAAGCTATGCATCCGAAGCCACGCTTAGCACCGGCACTTGGTCAATGGGGACTGTGCCTGCGGGCAGCTGGGTCAAAGTTATTCCGAGGCCTACAGGTGCTCCTGCCAATGGAGAAACAGGAAAATGTCTTCACATCCATGTTGATGAATCGTCGGTGGTCAATGTCGGAACCACGGGCACATTTTCACCACTGATGGAAAAGGCGGAAGTGCAATTTGATTTCATGTATGATAAAAATGGCGGCAAGCTGATTTATATCAATGGTGAAGGTGCAAATATTTCATCCTTTATAAGCGCAGCCGGCATCACGTCCATTCAATCGGACGGCACAAGCTACACGGTGATGTCCGCACCCGTCAAGGGCAAATGGTATCAAATCAAACTGGCTGTGGATATTAAAAACAACACGGTTGATTGGTATGTTGATGGTGAGATTAAGGCTACGGGAAAAACTTTCCGGTATCCCGCAAGATACTTAAATAGCATTACGTTTGGAAATTTTACCAATGGAAATAATACCGATTTGTACATTGACAATGTGAAAGTGTATGACAAATGATGCATTCACATGGCCAACATTAAATGACATACAACAGATGCTAAATAAGCTTCAGTATAAAAGATAATAATCACCATATCAAACAATATAGAGGGAGGAGAATCAGCAGTACAAGGGGCCCGTAGAAAGCATTAATCAGGTGATGCTGGGTGCAGGCACCGGTGTTCCGATTGAAGTGACTTACTTTGATAACTTCAAGGTATATACCGGCGAGCCGGAATAAGAAATAAACGCAAAAAATCCCGCAGGCAATACGCTTACGGGATTTTTCATCTTTGAGGAGCTCAGTAAAATCTCATCAAGAAAGCAAGATGCACATTAACTGATTTGAACCTTTGCATGGATATCGAAAGGGTTTGTTCTGATGGCAAAGGAGAACAAATAGGGATACTCCTCTTTTAAATGCTGCATATACATCAGCCACTGCTTTAAAAGCATTCCATACGCACGTGCGGCGTCCATTTTGATATGTTCCAAATCATTATGGGGTAGATTTTCTGTATCGGGGCGGGAATATAGCTCTTCCTGCAAATGGAACACCGCCATCATCAGTTCCGAAAAAAGTTCATGCTCCAGTAAGGTGGGGTTTTCAATGATTTTGAGCATCATCGTTCTATGGTGATTTAAAAATTGCCGAATGTGCGACAGGCTTGCAAATTCAAAACTGGGCGTATAGGTATCCACGGCATGGTAAGCACCTTCAAAATCTTTTTTTGTCCATGTGTTATTCATAATAAGTATTTTCAAGATAGGGTCAATATTTTGGTCGCTATTTGATAGCATATGAAGTAGCTTTGTTCCTGTTTCGCTAAAAAACACGCCAATGACCATGCTTAGTTTTTTGAACGTAATTCTTTTTTCTCTCTCTTCGATAATCTTTTGGAAAATGATGCTTACCAGTAATATTTCAAGCGGTAAAAAGGCAATATCGCCCAGCAGATAGATGAATATATGGTGCATATCATGAAAAACCATAAAATGGGCACAGTACAAAGTGGCAGAAATGCCAATAAGCACAAGGAGAGGGAATATTTTTTCGAATGTTTTTATTTTCATATATAAAGCAACTCCTTTCTTTCATTGTCTTTTCTTTCTGTCATTATATCGCGAAACTTATAACCCGTCAAGTAGACGGAAGGCTTGCGCAAGGAAAAACAACATAAAAAAATGATTGATTTCATCCTTGGATATGATATAATATCAGAAGAGAAGCCTCAAAAGGAGGTGGAAGATCAATGGAAAACAGCTGGATTGAAATACTAAAGCCGCTTTGGGCAAGAAAAGGGCGGGATATTGGTGAGCGCTCTGCTTGCGCCTATCTGCATCAAAAGGGTTATCGGATTATTGAGCGAAATTTCGCCATCAAATGGGCGGAAATTGATATCATTGCCACCACCAATTCTGCAATTATTTTTATTGAGGTAAAGCGTAGGGGAAGTGAAGATTTTGGTACTCCCGGTCAGGCTGTGAACCGCAAAAAACAACATAAAATTAAAATGGCTGCACAGATTTACCTTCAAAAAAATAAAATAGAGAAGGATGTGCGTTTCGATGTAGTCGAGGTGCACGGAAAGAGCAACGAGGAATGCAGAATTGTTCATATTGAAAACGCCTTTTAAAGGATTTTCATATGAAGCGGAGGATGCGCCATGAATAACATTATTGTAGCAGATGCGCATTGTGATACGCTGTGCCTTCTTCGGGAGGGAGCAGACGTGGGTTGCGCTTTTCGGTGGGAATATACGAGCGGGTTTGAGGGGTATCTGCAATTCTTGGCGGCGTTTGCTGATTTGCGGGAATATCATCCTTTTGAAAGAGCAGTGTGTTTAATTCGAAGAGCAAAACAGTATGTTGAAGAGGCGCAAGGCGGTATTGTTTTGGCAAAAGGGGATGCCATGCGGATGATCGGCGAGAAAAAACCGGCTGCGCTACTTGCCGTGGAAAACGGCGCCGCATTAGAGGGTAGCATTGAAAAGCTTCACTTGCTGCATGATATGGGAGTGCGGTCCATCACGCTTACCTGGAATGAAGACAATGAAATTGCCAGCGGGATATGGGGGCGGGGTGGACTGAGCGTTTTCGGGCGAAGTGTTATTCGGGAAATGAATCGCCTTGGTATGATTGTGGATGTATCCCATTTAAACCGGCAGTCCATGTGGGATGTGATGGAATGGAGTACGCAAGCGGTAATCGCTTCGCACAGCTGTGCGTTTTCTCTTTGTGCTCATCCTCGAAACATCACAGATGAACAGTTTACTGCCATGGTGCAGATGGGTGGATGTGTGGGCATTTGCTATTACCCACTGTTTCTTAATAATACCCAAAATGCAAGTTTGGATGATGTCATCCGTCATATTATGCATTTTGGTGAAAAAGGAGGCGGAAGGGGAATTTGCCTTGGAAGTGACTTTGATGGGGTTAGCATTTTGCCAAAAGGGTTAGAAAATGCCGTAAAAAATGCAAATTTATTTGATGAAATGCAAAAAAAAGGCATAAGTGGAGATGAAATTAGACAAATAGCAGCAGAAAATCTGCTTGGCGTTATAGACGGAGTGCTGAATTATTGAAATTTTTATGATTGCAATCTTGCATTTTTGAGAAGAATATAGTATAATATCAAAAAGAAAATTGATGGAGGTTATTATGTTTATTTCAAAAAAGGCTTTAGCGGTGAGTCCTTCCTCAACCTTGGCGATAGACTCTAAATTCAAAGAAATGAAAGCGAAGGGGCAGGATGTGGTTGGTTTCGGCACGGGTGAACCTGATTTTGACACACCAACATACATTAAGCAAGCGGCCGTTGAGGCACTTGAAAAAGGCATGACCAAATACACACCGGCATCCGGTACGCTGGAACTAAAAAAATCGATATGCAATAAGCTGGAAAGAGAAAACGGCCTTTCTTATGAACCTTCCCAGATTGTTGTATCAAACGGCGCCAAGCATTCGCTGATGAACATATGCATCGCCATATGCGATCCGGGTGATGAAGTGATCATTCCGGCACCTTACTGGGTTAGCTATCCTGAAATGGTTCGTATGGCAGATGGTGTGCCCGTGGAGGTACCCTCTACCGAAGAGATGGGCTTTAAGGTGAGTGCAAAAGAGCTTGAAAAATACATCACGAAGAAAACAAGAGCCATCATCATCAACAGCCCCAGCAATCCCACCGGTATGGTGTATACCAAGCAGGAATTAGAGGATATCGCACGGCTGGCAGTGGAGCGTAATATTTATATTATATCTGATGAGGTATATGAGCATTTGGTGTATGACGGAAATGAACATATCAGCATTGCATCACTTGGGGAGGATATTAAAAAGCGAACCATTGTGGTCAACGCCATGTCCAAAACCTATGCCATGACCGGCTGGCGCATAGGCTACACCGCATCCTCCAAGGAGCTTGCAAGCGCCATGGGTAACATCCAAAGTCATGCGACTTCCAATCCCAACAGCATTGCCCAGGCGGCTTCGCAGGTGGCCTTAGACGGCCCGCTCGACGCGGTAAATGAAATGAAGCAGGCTTTTTTGGAGAGAAGAAATTATATGGTGGAGCGTATTGACGGCATTGCAGGTGTATCCTGCCTGATGCCCGGCGGTGCCTTTTATGTCATGATGAACATCAGCAAGGTAAAGGGGAAAAAGTGTGATGGCAAATCCATTGCCACCAGCGATGATTTTGCAGATCTTTTGCTGGAAAAGGCAAAGGTTGCGGTTGTGCCGGGTTCAGGCTTTGGCGCAGATGATTATGTGCGCTGGTCCTATGCAACCTCCATGGAAAATGTCAAAAAAGGTTTGGAACGATTAGAAGCGTTTTTAAAACAGCTACAATAAAAAAGGGGTATATAGCATGAATAATCAATACGAAAGCCCTTTGAATACAAGGTACGCAAGCCCTCAGATGCTGTACCTATTTTCATCGGACAAGAAGTTTACAACATGGCGCAGTCTATGGATTGCATTGGCAGAGGCAGAGCGAGAGCTTGGGCTTGATATTAGCGCCGAGCAAATTGCGGAGCTGAGGGCCAACAGAGAGCATATCAATTATGAGGATGCCGCAAAGCGAGAAAAAGAGGTACGCCACGATGTGATGGCGCATGTCCATGCCTATGGCCTTCTGTGTCCATCGGCGAAAGGAATTATTCATTTGGGTGCCACCTCCTGCTATGTGGGAGATAATACGGATATCATTGTCATGAAAGAAGCATTGGAGTTGGTGCGCCGTAAGGCGGTTAAAACCATTGGGCTACTTTCTGAATTCGCAGAAAAATATAAGGCAATGCCCACTTTGGGCTTTACCCATTTCCAACCTGCACAGCTTACCACCGTGGGCAAGCGCGCAACGCTTTGGATTTGGGATCTTGTGATGGATCTTGAAGAAATTGACTTTCGGCTATCTCAAATGAAGCTTTTGGGCTCCAAGGGAACCACGGGAACCCAAGCAAGCTTTTTGGAGCTATTTGACGGTGATCATGAAAAGGTGAAACAGTTAGAAGAGAAAATTGCTCAAAAAATGGGGTTTGATAGTGTATATCCTGTTTCGGGGCAGACCTATTCCCGTAAGGTGGACAGCCTTGTTTTAAATGTACTGGGCAGTGTTGCCCAAAGCAGCTATAAATTTAGCAATGACATTCGCCTTTTACAACACTTAAAAGAAATTGAAGAGCCATTTGAAAAAAATCAGATTGGCTCCTCCGCCATGGCATATAAACGCAATCCCATGCGCGCGGAGCGAATCTCTTCACTTGCAAGGTATGTGATTGTGGATACCCTCAATCCGGCCATCACCGCTTCCACCCAGTGGTTTGAAAGAACCTTGGACGATTCGGCAAACAAGCGTATTGCCGTTGCAGAGGCCTTTTTGGCCGTGGATGCAATCTTGGAAATCTATATGAATATTGCAGAGGGCTTGGTGGTTTACCCCAAGATTATAAAGAGACGTATTTTGCAGGAATTGCCCTTTATGGCCACGGAGAACATCATGATGTCTGCCGTGAAAAAAGGGGGAGATCGGCAGGAGCTGCATGAAAAAATTCGCATGTATTCCATGGAAGCCGGACAAAGGGTAAAGCTGGAAGGTGCGGAAAATGATTTGGTGGAGCGAATTGCAGCAGATGAGGAGTTTGGCATGTCGAGGGAGGAAATAAATGAAATACTCCTTCCGGAGAACTTTACAGGTAGAGCGGAAATGCAAACGCAGGAATTTATTGAGCAGCATGTAGCGCCCATTTTGGCTGCCAATAAAAACTGGCGTGAAATCGGTGAGGAGTTAAAGGTGTAAAAGCATAAAGGTATCATTAGGCACTGCAAGATCCATTTTTTGCATTTACCCAATCCTTTAAAAAAAATGGGCCCGTGGCTTGCGATTATTCGCAATTCACGGGCACATTTTTTTATGTGATTAGTATTTTCTATCTTGGTGCGGAGTAAAATTTTATTTTGGGGAAAGCACTACGGATTTACTGAGCTTTACTGCCTTCTGACCTGCCGAGGTTTCATATTCCACCAATGTAAATCCCTCTAAGCGTTCAATGACAAGGCCTGCATCCGTAAGGGGTTTTGGGCTAAGGAAAAAAGTAACATTGCTGCCCTGTGCAAGCGCATCCATCGACCAGGCAAACCGATTACCATCGCCAACATCCATGGCATACATGCCCAGCTTGTCATTCACAATCAGGGAGGCAGGATAATTTTCCATCATGCCCATTAAAGGGCCGAAATCACTGGTTTTGTCATATTCGTATAATTTATCACCATAGATTTTTTTGATGGTTAATATGTTTTTTTCGGGATCGCAGAAATACATAGAAGAATTTAGCTTCTCCGGACGCAACCCGGCATCTGTAAATGGTTTTAAAATAAAGGAAATTGCAATAAAAGTTTCGGGGCTACTACTGGTGCAGGGAGAAAACTCAAAGGAATCTCCATAGGGCGTGGATACATACCAAACACCGCCCACATTCGTGGAAGCAATTCCCTTGGTGCCAATGGCGGCATCTAATGCTTTTGCGGCGCTCTTGGCAGAGGTATTTTGGCTACTTTTTGTACAGCCTGTCAGTAAAACAGAAAAAGCAAAAACAATTATCAAAACGGATGCGATTATTTTTTTCATAAAAAACCACTCCTTTTCAGAACAGTTGCATTATACCACATCCATTTTATTTTGTAAAGTATGCGCTGCACAATCTGCGAAGCGGTTGACAAATGAAGTGGCATTCTATATAATAATATGCATGAATATACATATTATTGCTATCGGAGACTTAAAAGAAAAATATCTGCAAAAAGCCTGTGATGAATATATAAAGCGCTTATCCCGTTTTGGCCATGTAAAAATCACCGAGTTGCCGGAATATGTCGGGAAAAATGGATGTTGCCCTGAAAAGGAGGGGCAAGAAATTCTAAAACACTTGCGGGATACGGAGTACCTCGTTGCTCTTTGCATAGAAGGCAAGCAAATGGACAGCATCGCCTTTTCCGGTGCACTGCAAACGGCAGCTATCAATGGGAAAAGCTGTGCCACTTTTATCATTGGCGGATCGGATGGATTGTGGGATGAGGTAAAAAAGCGAGCATCTTTGCGCCTTAGCTTTTCGCCCATGACCTTTCCGCATCAGCTTATGCGCCTGATATTACTTGAACAGGTCTACAGAGCATTTAAAATCATGAGCGGACAGACATATCACAAATAGTATTTTTGGGTAAAGAGAAGATAATTCAACTTGCTATTTATAGGCACTTATGGTATAATGACGCAAATGAAATATTATCATGGAATGAGTATGTTTGAAAATAGATTTGGCGTTTTGTCGCCTGATGTATTATTCAGAAAGGATGTTTTTTTCAAATGGGTAAAAAGACTGTTCTGATAATCACTTCGAGGTTTACCGGTCATGGCCATAAAAGCATCACGGATGCACTTTGCGAACAGTATGCAGATATGGACGATATAGATGTAAGGGTGCTGGACGGATTTGAATTTGCCGGCAAGGTTTTAATTAAAGTAGGCAGTTTTTATGGGCCACTCACTCGCATTTCGACTGGTGCATGGGGCGCTATTTGGGATATTACCAGCAAGCATCCAGAGATTGTGGTAAAACTATCGGTGATGGTTTTGAAACACAAATTCCTTCGATACTTAAAAGAAATAAAACCAGATGTAATCGTTTCGGTACATCCTTGCTTTGTGGGCTCGATTTTGGATATTTTACAAAAAGAGCGTATTGATATACCATTTATTACACTGATTGCCGACTTGGTATCCATTTCCGGCACGTGGATTGATCGGCGTGCGAACTTAACACTTTGTCCTACCGACGAAGCGGTGGAGATTGCCTCTCAAAGCGGCATTCCAAGGCAAAGGCTTCGCAGGGTAGGTTTTCCGGTGCGCAGTCGCTTTACCTCGGGCAGGTGCGCCGTATCCAAAATGTATACAACAGAAAATAAACCTACCTTTTTGCTCATGAGTGGCGGAGAAGGCTCGGGCAATATGTTAAGAGCAGCTCGTGCCCTTATGGGGAAGTTTGACTGTTATGTGAAAATACTGGCAGGAAGAAATAAAAAACTACGGCGAAAGCTGCTGCTGCTCAAAAGGCAAGAAGGCTTGAGTCGCCTGAAGGTATATGGTTTTGTGGACAATGTGCAGGATATTATGCTGCAAAGCGATATTGCCGTCATGAGAGGCAGCCCCAATACCTTGATGGAGGCTGTGTGCTGTGGGCTTCCTTCCATTATTACAGGCGCGTTGCCGGGGCAAGAGGAAGGCAATCCGGCTTATTTTGAAAATAATCATTTGGCACTCAGCTGCCATTCCATAGAAGGGATGCTACAAGCGGTTGACAGGCTTTTAGAAAACGACGGAAGCCTCATGCAAGAGATGAAAAATGCACAGCTTGCATTTCGTAATCTTCATGCGGCAGAGCAAATAGCGATAATCATTAAAGAGGTAGCTTATGAAGGTGGACAATCAACAAACCTATTTGGAGAATCTATATAAAGCACTATCTGATTTAGACTCGCCGGAGCATTGTAAAGCGTTTTTGGAGGATTTGTGCCTTCATACAGAAATATCTGCAATGGCCCAAAGGCTTGAGGTTGCAAGAAGGATCAATGAGGGGCAGGTTTTTAGTAATATTGTAGCAAAGACCGGAGCATCCTCCATGCTGGTGGGACACATCAATTCTTTAATGGGGCGAGGCGGAGATGGACTACGCCGTGCGCTCACCCCAAAAGTAGAACAGCCATGCTACAGTTCTTTTGCGACGGTGTACGATTCTTTGACCCATGATGTGAATTACAAGGCCAGGGGAGCTTACGTGGAAAAGCTCTTTAAAATGAGTGGGACAAAACCCCATTTGCTTTTAGACCTTGCCTGTGGCACCGGTAGTATGAGTGTGGAGATGGCAAGGCGTGGGTATGACGTCATTGGGGTGGATTGTTCTGCGGACATGCTGTGCGTGGCAAATGAAAAAGCACGAGAACACAATCAAAACATATTATTTCTTCATCAAAAAATGGAGGAAATGGAGCTTTACGGAAGTGTGGATGCCGCTATATGTATGCTGGACAGCATCAATTATATTGAGGATATCACGGCACTGAAAAAGAGCTTTGCGCTGGTGCAACAGTATCTCAATTCCGGTGGCGTATTTATTTTTGACATAAACACCGCGCACAAGCTTCGGACCATCCTGCCGGGCAATATTTTTACCGGCGAGAGTGACGGTTGTTTTTACATATGGGAGAATACCTTTGATCCGGAAGAGAATATTTGCGAATTTAAAATTGATTTTTTTGTTCGAAAGGCGGATGGCACATACAATCATTTTACGGAATACCATCATGAATATGCCTATACTGACCGTCAAATAAAAAGTGCGCTAAAAGCGGCAGGGTTTACCCTTATTGGGCAGTATGAGGATTTAACCTTTGATCCCCCCGCGAGAAATAGCCAAAAGGTATTCTACGTTGCTAAAAAGGAGTGATGGCAGCTTGAAGGATATGACGGAAAAAATTAGTAGCCTTTATCCGGACCTGAGTAAAGGGCAGAAAAAAGTTGCGGATTTTGTGATGGAGCATTATGACAAAGCGGCTTTTTATACTGCGGCCAAGCTGAGTGACAAAGTGGGAATCAGCGAATCCACGGTGGTACGTTTTGCTATTGTGTTGGGATATGATGGGTATTCCCACTTTCAAAAGGATTTGCAAGACAGAATAAGAAACAAACTTACCTCCTTGCAACGCATTGAAATGGCAGATGGTATTGGCGAAAAAGATATTATCAAAACCGTGATGAGTGCCGATTATGATAAAATCAAAAAGACCTTTGAGGATTTGAGTAGAGAAGCCTTTGGAGGAGCGGTGGACGCTATTTTAAAGGCAGAGAATATTTATATTTTGGGTCTGCGAAGCTCCGCTACGCTTGCCGGATTTATGAGTTTTTATTTTCATTTGATGTTTGAAAATGTACGCCTGGTGCATACCGACAGTGTAAGCGATATGTTAGAGCAGATGCTACGGATTGGCAAACGGGATGTGGTGATTGGAATTAGCTTTCCGCGCTACTCTAAAAGGACCATCCAAGCATTGGATTTTGCCAGCAGCAAGGGCAGTACGGTCATTGTTATATCAGACAGCCCTGCCTCGCCCATTGTCAAATATGCCACACATAGCCTCATTGCCTATAGCGGCATGGTATCCTTTGTGGATTCCCTTGTGGCACCGCTGAGCCTTATTAATGCACTGATAGCCGCACTTGGCATTTGCAAAAAGCAGGAGCTTAGCAGCAGCTTTGAATATTTGGAATCCATCTGGGATGAATATGGGGTGTATGAAAAAGAATAAGAAATTTAGCAGAGAGGATTGCTCCGCAGGCAAAAGCTGAGGGGGCATGTGAATAGCAATATGGCTCAGGTTATTGTAATCGGTGCCGGTGCCGCCGGACTGATGGCCGCGTATGCTGCTGCGGTCGGCGGAAAGAGTGTGACCATTCTGGAAAAGAATGCGATGCCGGGTAAAAAGCTTTTTATTACGGGTAAAGGCAGGTGCAACGTAACCAACATTGCATCTCGCGATGTTTTTTTTGACAATATACCGGTGAACCCGCGATTTTTATACGGTGCGTATGCGCGTTTTAATAACCAGGATGTGATGGATTTTTTTGAAAATGCGGGCGTTGCGCTGAAAGTGGAGCGCGGCGGGCGCATTTTTCCACAGTCCGATAAAGCTTTGGATATTATAGACGCACTGCGCCGCAAGGCACAAGAAGCTGGTGTGAAGATGCTTTTAGAGGCGTCCTGCCATGGGCTTGTTGTAAAGGATGGCAGAATTTGCGGCGTGAAAACCTCACAGGGCGTGATTGCTTGTGAGCGTGTGATTGTGGCAACGGGTGGCAAAAGTTATCCATCCACAGGCTCTACGGGAGATGGTTATGCCTTTGCAAGTGCCTGTGGGCATACCATTACAAATATCAGAGCATCTTTGGTTCCGATGGAAACCAAAGAAAATTTTGCGCAGGCATTGCAGGGTCTTACGCTGAAAAATATCGGATTTCACATTGAGGATGAAAATGGGAAAGTAATCTATCGGGATTTTGGTGAGCTTCTTTTTACCCATTATGGTTTGTCGGGACCGGTGGTACTCAGTGCCAGTTGCCATATGAAAGATGCAGGGGAGCGAGAATATACGGCGGTGATTGATTTAAAACCGGCACTGACTGTCGAGCAGCTGGAATGCAGGATTTTAAAGGATTTTGCGATGTACTCCAATAAAGATTATATCAATGCACTAGACAAGCTACTGCCAAAAAGTCTCATTGAGGTCATTGTGAATTTATCCGGCATTGCACCGCATAAAAAGGTCAATCAAATTACCAAAGAGGAAAGAGCAAAGCTAACTCAGCTTTTGAAGCATTTTACCGTTCACATTAAGGCACTTCGGCCGGTGGAGGAAGCGGTGATTACCTCCGGCGGGATTTGTGTAAAAGAGATTAATCCGTCTACCATGGAATCAAAACTAGTGAACGGTCTTTATTTTGCAGGCGAAATTATTGACACAGAGGGCTATACCGGCGGATTTAATTTGCAAATTGCGTTTTCCACCGGATATTTGGCAGGCATATCCTGCGCAGATTTGTGAGATAATACATTGCATACGGCAATTTCATCCATAGCCATGGTGGGCAAGATTGCCGGAAAATCTGCAAAGGGATGAAAAAGAATGACCCTGCTTGGCCGCATGTTAAGAATTCTTGGCATTTGCTTGCTTTTTTGCGTGCTCTTTATTCAGTGGACCGTATATTTTCCGCAGGCGGCAAGGATCATCGGTGCGACCTCTCGTGCCGCTGGGCAGGAGAAAAAAACAGGCGAAGTCGGCGAAATTGTACTTACGGCCGAGGAAGACTGCCGTGCGGCTGTTTTAGTCAGCGGCGTGCAAAAGGCCGTTTTCAGCGGCGGCGAGGCGAAAATCATGGTCGGCCGATATGATGTGGTGGAAATTCTTCCGCTTCGGGGGCAAAAATGCCATGTAACGGTGAGCCGGGTGGATATGTGCCTTCCATCCTCTCTTTTGAATATGAGTATAGAATGTCAGGCGCGCAAAAGTTTCTTTCGCATTCGCTAATCCAATAAAAAATTAAAAAAAGCAAGCCAAATTAAAGCGTATTAATGTTTGGAGGTGCACGCTTTTGATTGAATATATTCTACGCAATTATGGGATAACAACTTGTGAAAAAAACTGGCGGGTCGATGCCAAGTGCAATGACTATTATATGCTTTATTACATATATGGCGGCTGTGCTACTTTTCAAAATAGCGAAACCACGTTTCAATTAAAGCATGGGTGTCTTTATGTATTTCCAAGGGATAAAAAGTTCTCCATTTTTCACAATCCAAAGGATCCATTAAAGGTGGTATGGATTCATTGTTATTTTCTATTCCCATATGATATATCGGTAACAGAAATACCGATAGAGAAAGATGGGTTTTTATATCATCTCATTGCTTGTCTTGCGAAAAGCGTAAAAAATCCTAACCCTACCGTGGATAAGTTATTTGCAATTTTAATAAACGACATAAAAGACAAAATAGGATTTAATTTGTTCATCCGGGCTGAAATAATAGAAGTTATTCGTTATATTACAGGCAATTTAAAAGGTGATTTGAGCGTGAAAGCACTTGCGAGCGTAGCAGGCTATAGCGAAAAATATTTTTATAGGCTTTTTTTTCATAACATTGGTATATCACCCCATCAATATATCAGCAAGCTTCGCTTCAATCATGCGGTAAAACTCCTCATGGAAGGAAAAAGCTTGGAATGCGTTGCTGCTCAAATTGGATATGATAATAAGAATAATTTCAGCAGAGATTTTAAAAAATTGTATAAATTATCACCTACCTTATATGTAAATAAATTCAAGGAAGTTACTTTTTGATATAATGAAGTTGTAAATTGAGATTGATGTATGATGAAAAATCCGTATAATGAGGTTATACGGATTTTTTTATTATTGGGGGAGTGAATGTGAGTATAGAAACAAACGATGGGATAGTGGAAGGCGTTCATGGATATGGCACGGAAGAAAAGTGGATAAAGCCTTCACCACGTATTTTAGAGCATTTAGAATGGTTCATGGATCAAAAAGTGGGTATTATGATGCACTTTGGGCTTTATTCCCAATTGGGAATTATTGAGTCTTGGCCGCTTGTTGATGATGATAAGTCCTGGTCAAGAGCAAATATTGATTGGGAGCAGGATGGAGATAAGTTTAGGGAAACCTATTTTTCCTTGAATAAGTCTTTCAACCCAGTGGCCCTTCAACCGCATCAATTAGCCGATATTGCAGATAGAAATGGATTTAAGTATTTGTGCTTTACGACCAAGCACTGTGAAGGATTTTGTCTTTGGGATACCAAAACAACCGATTTTAAATCAACCAATTCCGATTGCCCTTTTCACACACATCAATATGCAAATATTGTAAAGCATGTTTTTAATGCATTCAGAGAAAAGGGAATGGGTATTTCCTGCTATTATTCAAAAGCTGATTGGCATAGTCCATATTTTTGGGCACCTGATATGGATAGAAAAGTAGGACAATCACGACATGCTACGTATGATACAAAGGAGCATCCCGAGCTTTGGGAAAAATATATTCGGTTTTGCCATGAACAAATTCTGGAGCTGGTAAGTGAGTATGGGAATATTGATGTGCTATGGCTTGATGCAGGAAATATCAAGAAAGAATTCGGGCAGGATATTCGCCTTAGTGAGGTGATTGAAAAGGCGAGGGAAATTCAGCCTAACCTTATTGTTGCTAATCGATGTGCGGGGGATGAATTCGAGGATTTTTTAACACCGGAACAAGTAATTCCGCCAAGTCCTATTTTTGTACCGTGGGAGGCTTGCATCACACTATCAAAAAAGAGCTTCAGTTATTTTTATGATGATGATTATAAAAGCTTTGAAGAAGTTATTTCAATTCTGATCAATGTTATTTGCAAGGGAGGAAATTTACTTCTCAATGTTGCGCCAACCGGAAGCGGACAATACCCGCCGAAAATCATTGAAAAACTAGATCAAATTGGAGCGTGGCTTCGAAAATATGGCAATGCAGTATATAAAACCCGTGTTTGTGCCCCATACAAAAAAGATGGGATTGCATATACCCAAAACAAAGAAAGTGTGTTTGCCTTTGTAGATAATAAGCAAGGCGAAATTTCCATTTCTACGAATGAAAAGATAGAAAAAATTATCTGTATGACAACAGGCAAGGAAATTCATTTTATTCAAAAAGGAAATGAAATTATCTTTCACCAAGAGCAGACAAATGAATTCGTGGTGGTTTACAATCTAATCAAGGGAGATATTTGTGATGATTAGCAAAAAGGATAAAACAAATTTTCGCGAGCTTATGAAAGAGTATGCAGAAATCGCTTTTTTAGATGTGCATCAGAAAACCATCAAAAGATGGAAAAGGTTTAACGGATTAAAAGATATGGCGCCAATGATGATGATAGATCAAATTCCATGGAATGAAATGAATGTTCACGATGAGCTTACATTAAAGTGTGAAGATTTATATCTTCAAGGCCATGAATTTCGCATCAGAAAAGAGCTTTATAAGTGGAAGCACTTCCCATGCGATATGGTTATTTCTCCATATTTTCCACTGCAAAAAGTTTTTTCGGATACAGGCATTGGGGTAAAGAGCGAATATGCGGAAAGTGATCAAAATAGCGAGCATGCGCTAACGCATACGTTTAAAGACCAGCTGTGCGACATGGCGGCACTTGAAAAGTTGCATTTTCCTATCATTCAATATGATAAGGAAAAAAGCATGGCGCAAAAGGAGGAAATGGAAGAGCTCATAGGCGATATTATTCCGGTTCGTTTAAATGGTATTGGCATTTGGGCGGCAGTTTGGGATGAAATTGTTTTGTGGCGAGGAGCGGAGGCGGTGCTTTATGATTTTATGGATAGACCGGAATTTGTTCATGCGCTCATGAAGAAAATAATGTCTATCAAAATGAATACATTAGACCAATATGAAAGAGAAAATCTATTGGAGCCCATGCTCAATATTGTGCACTGCGCAGGTGCATATACAGATGAATTGCCGGGGGAAGATTTTAATGAAAATCATACGTTGGCAAAAAACTGTTGGGCGGCCGGCGCGGCACAAATTTTTTCTGAAATTTCGCCTGCCATGCATGATGAATTTGAAATTGCGTATCTCAAGCCCTATTATGAGCGTTTTGGACTTGTAAACTACGGTTGTTGTGAACCGCTGCATCATAAAATTGATATTGTTTCTAAAATAAAAAATATTCGAACCATTTCCTTTAGCCCTTGGGCAAATGTAGAGATTGCCGCGGAATGTATGGGAAAAAAATATATTATGGCGAGAAAGCCTAATCCTTCGGTGCTTGCCATGGATAGCTTTGATGCAAAAGAAGTGGAGAAAGATATTGTAAAAACCCTTAAAGCATGTGCAAATAGTGGGACGCCATGCGAATTTATCTTAAAGGATATTAGTACTGTTAAGAATGACCCACAAAGATTAACGCAGTGGTATCAAGTGGTTAAATCAACAATCGACAGTTTTTAAGATTTTAAAAATTGGAGGAGAATACCTATGAAAAAGTTAACGTCATTATGTTTGGCTATAGCACTGCTTGGCGGCGGTTTATCGTTTTCGGCTATGGCGGTAGGGAAGACCATTGTAGAAAGTGATTTTTCTACTTCAGTTAAAGGTATTGGGCTTTTGCCTAACCAAAGGGCTGAAATTACAGTAGACCCTATAGATAGCAGTGATAAGGTTATCCTTTTAGAAAAAATTGATGAGTCTAAGACGGGTGAGGCGTCCATGGCGCAGCTGAGCATTGAATTTCCTGATCAAAAAGGGATATTTACTGTAGAGGCAGATGTGTATTTGGATAAAGGTGCCTTATGGTTCGTGGCAACAGAAGGAGCGGTATTTCCATATGGGCCCGGCATGGTATTTGGGCCAAACTTACTCGCCTTTGATGGGAGTGCGCAGACAGGTAAGGGTGTAGGTATTGCAAAAGGCACATGGCAAAGAATTGCTGTTGAGATCAATCCGATTAGCGGCACATATGCAGTCTATTGCAATGGAAAGCTCGAAAATGAGATAGCCTTCAAATTTAGGAATGAAAGTCTTAAAAGTATTAATAAAGCAATTCTCAGGACCCCAAGCGGTAAAGACGAAGGCAAGCTGTATGTTGATAATGTAAAGGTATATGAAGGAGCTTGTGATAAGGCATCTACAATTACAAAAAAAACAATGGACATATCAACAATACCGACGCCAACGCAAGATCCAAATAGCCCGGCAGATGAAAGTAAATATGAAATGAAAAACAATGCAAAAATGAAAGAATTTTACGTTTCTCCTACAGGCAGTGATGCAGCCGGCGGAACAAAAGAAGCACCTTTTCAAACCATTGAAAAGGCAGTGCAAGCGGTATCGGCATTAACATCTGCTATGACAGGCGACATTATTGTCAATATCATGCCGGGTGAATATTATATAAAAAAATCCATTAAGCTTGGCGCAGGTGATAGTGGCAAGGGGGATTATCAAATTGTCTATAAAGCGGTTGAAGGCCCCACAACGGTAAGACTTTTTGGCGCAAAAGCCCTTTCAGGATGGACGAAGGATAAAGGTGACATTTGGAAAACGAAGGTAGACAATGATTTTTATACATTATATGAGCAGGATACAAGAGCGATTAAAGCACGATACCCCAATAGAGAATACAATCCTGAGTATGCAACATCAAGAGCACCATATCTACTGACAAACGACCCTGATACCAAAGGGTTTGATAAGATTATCTATAAAGCAGAAGACTTAAAGGATATTACCTTTCTTGATTATGCAGATGCCAATATTGTGGTATGGCCTTGGAATAAAGCGGACTGGAATATGTGGACTTCTCCGATTGAAAGTATAGATAAGAGCAAAAACACAATAACCGCCAAATACAAAGTGCCAAGCACACCAATTGGCTTAAATGCCAGATATTATATTGAAGGCATGTATGAGCTTTTAGACGCTCCGGGTGAATTTCATCTCAATAGAAGTACGAAAACGTTATATTACATTCCGAGAAATGGTTCAGACCCTAATCAAGAAGTGAAAGTTTATGCGCCAACAACACAAGAATTGTTTGCACTGAGCAATGCAAGGAATATTGTTTTTGATGGCATTTCCTTTGAAAAAACTGACTTTGTTGATGGCATGAAGAGTTGGTATGAACACTGGGGCGATAAGGATATTTGGAAAGGGGCTATTACTTTTTCAAATGTTTCCGAGGTTAAAATTACTCACTGTCGGTTTAAAAATACCGGTCTTACCGGTGTATTTATGAAAGATAGTGCAAAATATAACTACATTGCCAATTCCTTATTTGAAAATATTGGGAATAGTGGTGTGGTGATGATAACTGGCGTAGGTGAAAATATGAAGTATAATAAGATTGAAAATGTACTCATTCACGACATCGGTGAAAATTCGGTTGATTGTGCCGGCGTGAACATTTTCACCGGTCAGGGCAACATAATAACCAATGTTGAAGTGTATAATAGTCCACGTTATGGTGTATCTATTCGTGGCGGTGCGCCATCGTATGGGTGGTGGAAAAAACCTGATGATTTAAATAATGAAAAATACAGCGGTAGAAGCAGAAACAATATTGTTAAAAATTCGAAGTTTTACGAAACAAACCAAGACAGTGGCGACACCGGTTCCATTCACACTGCGGGAGTGAGCTTCGGAGTTGCGCCGTATAACACCAATTATTTTGAAAATCTTTATATTGACAGTATCTATGCGCATCCTTCCATGAAGGACTGGGGGCCAAATGGGATATTTGCTGATTATCAAAGCTTTGGGCAAAGCTACAAAAATATCAAAATTACAAATCAGGCAGGTGGTGAATACCCGCAAGCGCCGGCAACTTTTACAAGCAAATCGCAATTGCGATACAATGAAACAGATCCGCTTACCGGCGAATACAACAATGTATCCTGGATGGATGGCTTTGATGATGGCAAAATGGACTATGTCAATATGGGACTTACCTCAGCATATCCGAGTTTTCTCATGCCGGATTTTGAAAAGATGAAAAAGGCTGTAATCTTGGAAGAAGGCGCAAGTGCAGCCATGGTTCGAGGCATACTCACCAGCATTGACACGAACAATCCCGCAGTGATGCCAATTAACATTTCCGATAGGCTACTGGTTCCCATTCGTTTTATTGCAGAAAGCTTTGGTGCGGAGGTAACATGGAATGAACCCGTGGCAACAATCAAATTGGGTGATAAATTAATTGAATTTACTGAAAATCAAGCAGAAATGAAAATAAATGGCGCGGCAAAAGCAATTGATGTGCCCGTTCGAATGATGAACGGCAGAACCATGGTGCCCATTCGTGCAGTGGCTGAAAGTCTTGGTATGGAGGTGGTATACCTTGATGGATTTGTAAGCATATCAGATAAAAAAGCTTTATTTGATCCTTTGCGTGATGATATGACCATCAAGCGTATAGGCACGCAACTACTCACCGGCTACAAGCCGCAAAACTTCAATTTCAAGCAAATAACAACGGCCGGACTGAAAGATTATAGCGCTTCTTATACAATAAAAAAACCTGGAACAGGTATAATGGTAAGAACAAGTGCAGCGACCAATGCAGCATTTGTCGGCGTTGTGAATGTAGAAGGTGTGGGACTTCGTTTATATGAAAGATCAGATAATTACAAAATCCCAACCTTTACTGATTTGGGGATAACAGACGTGGCAGAAATAAAAATATTGTCTACGGGTGGAAAACTTATTATAAGTGCGGGGGACCTTCAGATATATAATAAAGAAAACCCATTTGTAATGCCTCTTGTCGGTGCGTATTCCATCGATGGCAGAGCAGATAGTATTGATATAAACTATGGCACAATCACATTGTCTGGCGGAAAGGCTGAAAAAATTGCACTATCTACAGTGGATAATGTTTTGGAAAAAGATCAAAAATTGAAGCTTGTACTGAGCGCAGTGGATGAAAGCGGCAAGGCATACAATTTGCTTTCTGAAAAGCCTGAATTTATCAGCTCTAATCCAACAGCTGTGGCCATTGAAGGTGGATTTGCAGTCGGCAAAGGTGTTGGCAAAGCTGTGATTTCCACCAAAGTTGAAATTGATGGCAAGGTATTTCATGCAGAAAAGGAATTGGAAGGGGTTTTATTTAATAAGGTACTCATCAATGAAGCCTTTGATAAAGAAACCTTTGCACAGGATGCTTGGAAATTTACAGTGACAGACCAAACCAATGGATCCTATGTTAAGCTAAACGACGAAGGCAAGCTGGAGGTCAATGCACAAGCGGGAAAACTGATTAGTGCATTGCGTAGTTTTAATCAATTTTCGGGTAAAATTACAATTGAATTTGACTTCAAAGCTCAGTTTTCAAACACCGGCAAAAAGTCGGGCGCAATGCTTGCGTATTTATTTGGTGACGGCAACACTTTTTGCGTTTCAACCTTTGCTTATGAAGGAACCTTCTCATACTTTGCAGATGGAGCAATGCACAATTTTGGAAAATGTGAAAGTGGCAAGGAGTATAAGATTAGAATTGATACCGATGTCACTGCAAACACCATGGATATATACGTGGACGGCATAAAAGAAGTAACCGGTGCAAAATTCAGAAATCCTGCACAGAGCCTTGGCGGCATTCAAGTTGGGTGCACCTCGGACGCTGAAGATACAAAGCTATGGTGGGATAATATCAAGGTAATCAAAGAGCAGTAATTGTTTCGCAATTGCAGAATTTTATAAGCAAGGCAAGCGGTAATAGATGAACGCAAGAGGATAGATGTAAAAGTATAAAAGAAATGTCAGCCGCGTAAAGCAAACCGAAATTTCCACCCCCCTTGAACTGGGGGGTGGAAATACAAAACCACCACAGCTTACAGTTTTACTAAAAAATGCGACAATTTGACTTAAAATTTATCCCCAAAAGCAAGTCAAAAGCAAACTTTTCAAAAAAATATTGACTTTAGGAAATGTTTGTGCTATAATCAATTAGGCTGTGAGGGTCTTTTTTTTATGCGGATTTAAAATGTTATATATGTAAGGTATATCATATTGTAAGTCAGGTGCCGTGTGGCAGAAGGGGGAAACGACAATGAGAGTTAAGATTACAATGGCATGCAGCGAATGCAAACAAAGAAATTATAACACCATGAAGAACAAGAAGAACGATCCGGATAGGCTGGAAATGAGCAAGTTCTGCAGATTTTGCAAAAAGCACACACCGCATAAAGAAACAAAATAAGAAAGTGGCACATAGCGCCGCAAAAGGGAGTGAACACCAATGCCGGATACAGCAGCGAAGAAAAACGGCTTTGCCAGTTTTGGCGAAAGCTTTATGCGTTTTTTTAGAGAAGTGAAATCGGAAATGAAAAAAGTAATATGGCCGACGCCGAAAGACATTACGAGAAACACATCCATTGTTATCGGTGCAGTCATCGTGATTGGCATATTCGTGTGGGCGTTAGGTTTGTTATTTAACTATTTGGTATCCTTTATAGTAAAATAATGCCCGATTAATCATAGAGGGAGGAAGAAGAGCCTTCGTCATACATGGCTTTTCGTATTGGTATGATATCAGAGGCAAGATGGTATGTTATTCATACCTATTCCGGTTATGAAAAAAAAGTGGAAGCTAATATAAAAAAAATGATCGATAACCGCGGCCTTCATGAAGAGATTGTAGACATTCAGGTACCCGAAAAGGACGAAGAGGAAATCAAAGGGCAAGAGAAGAAAATTGTCAAGCGCAAAGTATTTCCCGGGTATGTATTTATTAAAATGGTCATGTCCGATTCTTCTTGGCACGCAGTGCGTAATATCCGTGGTGTAACCGGTTTCGTCGGTCCTGAGTCCAAACCCGTCCCACTGACTGAGCAGGAGCTTGCCAATATGAAGCTTGAGCTGCGCCATGTTGAGATTGACTTTGGAGTGGGCGATGTCATGCGCATCACCGAAGGGCCATTTGAAGGATATGTCGGTAAGGTCATTGAAATTCAATCGGACAAGCAGAAAATCAAGCTTTCGGTTGATTTGTTTATGGGGAGAGAAACGGTTGTGGATCTGGATGTTACAGAGGTAGCTCATTTGGATTAAGGTTTTTAAAAGCAGTGCTTTTAAAGATATATGCTCGCAAGAGCAAGTGGGAGGATAGCAATATCCGCCAATTACCACGTTTTTAAAGGAGGTTCAAAATCATGGCTCAGAAGATTACAGGCTTTATAAAACTGCAGATAGCTGCAGGCAAAGCAACTCCTGCGCCCCCTGTTGGCCCGGCTTTAGGTCAGCATGGTGTAAACATTATGCAGTTTTGCAAGGAATTCAATGAAAGAACAGCAAAGGATATCGGGCTGATTATTCCCGTTGTCATCACGGTATACGGCGATAGATCCTTTAGCTTTATCACAAAAACCCCTCCCGCGGCCGTTCTAATTAAGAAGGCATGCAAAATCGAGAGCGGTTCCGGTGTTCCAAACAAAACAAAGGTTGCCAAAATTTCCATGGAAGCAGTCAAAGAGATTGCTCAGCAGAAGATGCCTGACCTCAATGCAGCATCTGTTGAAGCTGCTATGAAAATGATAGCAGGCACTGCCCGCAGTATGGGCGTCGTTGTTGAGGAATAACAGTAAAAATAGTGGGAGGAGGCCGATGGCTTCCGCGAAACCACAAGGAGGTTTTGTAATTGAAAAGAGGAAAGCAGTATCAAGAGAGCACAAAGCTTTTGGAAAAATCCAAATTATATGAGTCCAAAGAAGCCTTAGATCTGGCAGTGAAGATGGCAAAAGCCAAATTCGACGAAACTGTGGAACTGCATATTAAGCTTGGCGTAGACTCCCGTCATGCGGACCAACAGGTTCGTGGTGCGGTTGTATTACCTCACGGCACAGGAAAAACAGTGAGAGTGCTTGTTTTTGCAAAGGGCGACAAAGCAAAGGAAGCCGAGGAAGCCGGTGCTGATTTTGTGGGAGCAGAGGAATTGATACCCAAAATTCAGAATGAAAACTGGTTTGAATATGATATTATTGTTGCAACCCCTGATATGATGGGCGTTGTAGGTCGCTTGGGTAAACTGCTCGGTCCAAAAGGCCTTATGCCAAATCCCAAGGCCGGTACAGTTACCATGGATGTTACCAGGGCAATTGCAGAAATCAAGGCAGGTAAAATTGAATACAGACTAGATAAAACAAACATTATCCATTGCCCCATTGGGAAGGTTTCCTTTGGCGCAGAAAAGCTGTATGAAAACTTCCATGCACTGATGGATGCGATTGTGAAAGCGAAGCCGGCAGCTGCAAAGGGTCAGTACCTCAGAAGTGTTGCGGTTGCAAGCACAATGGGCCCTGGCGTAAAGATTAATCCTGCAAAAGCAGTAGACTAATCCCATTTCGCCAAAAAAGAATTGACAATAAAAAAAATACATGTTATAATATAGCATATTGTATTTATCCGTAGACAGCTGGCAGCCATTGCGTAAGTCCCGCCGAGGAGAACCATAGTACATTTTTGTGTATTGAAAGCGTTCTTTGTCTTCGGGTAAAGAACGCTTTTTTATATTTGTAATTTGTAATTTGTACAGGAGGTGAAAAAAGAATGCCAAGTGCAAAGGTTTTGGGTGAAAAGCAAAAAATTGTAGCAGATCTTGCTGTCCGCCTTCAAAATGCTACCGCTGGTGTACTTGTGGAATACAAGGGTATCAACGTGGAAAAAGATACGCAACTGCGCAATAGTTTTAGAGAAGCCGGCATTCGGTATGATGTTATTAAAAACACATTACTGAAGCTTGCAGCGAAACAAGCCGGAATTGAAGGCTTGGATGCTGTACTGGAAGGCACCACATCACTGGCAACATCCGATACGGATGTTGTAGCACCGGCCAAGGTGCTCAGTGAATTTTTAAAGAAGAATGACAAGCTGGAGATGAAGGTAAAAGCCGGATTTATCGATGGCAAGTTTATTCAAGCGGCCGATGTAAAAAATCTTGCAGATCTTCCTTCCAAAGAAGTGTTGGTTGCACAGGTTTTGGGTGGCCTGAACTCACCTATTTATGGTTTGGCAAATGTTTTGGTTGGCAATATCAGAGGTCTGGCAGTGGCGCTTAATGCCATTGTTGAAAAGAAGCAGGCTTCATAAGAGAGTAAAAAATAAAATGAAGAAATATGATGGAGGTACATTCAAATGAGTGAAAAAGTAACACAGTTAATGGAAGAAATTAAAGGCATGACAGTACTTGAACTGTCAGAACTCGTAAAAGCATTAGAGGAAGAATTCGGCGTATCTGCCGCTGCTCCTGTGATGGCTGTAGCTGCAGGTGCTCCTGCTGCCGCTGCTGTTGTTGAAGAGCAGACTGAGTTCACCGTTATCCTTGCTGATGCAGGTGCAAACAAGCTGAACGTTGTAAAGGCTGTAAAAGAGCTGACAGGTCTTGGTCTGAAGGAAGCAAAGGACCTGGTTGACGGCGCTCCAAAGTCGGTAAAGGAAGACGTTAGCAAAGACGAAGCAGAATCCATTAAGGCTAAATTAGAAGAAGCAGGCGCAAAAGTAGAAATCAAGTAAGAGTGTTTTCCATATGCAAAGCACCCCTTGAGGGTGTTTTGTGCTATTTGGATATAAACGGATAAAAACCATATGCGCTTTTTGTGAGAAAAAAGTACTTTTCTCTTGCAAAATTCCATGGTTTTTGATATGATTGACAAAAAGGTGGTGTTGACGATGAGTAAAATAACAAAGGTATTGGCTTTTGACTTTGGGGCATCTAGCGGTCGTGCAATGCTGTGCACATTTGATGGCGAAAGGCTGCAATTAGATGAGATGCACCGGTTTTCAAACGACCCTGTGATGATTGGGAAATCTCTTCACTGGGATATTTTGCGTTTATTTTTTGAAATCAAGCAAGGGATATTAAAATGTATCAATGCTGGGCATACGGATATTGCGGCCATAGGAATTGATACTTGGGGCGTTGACTATGGTTTGTTAGACAAAGAAGGCAAGCTCATTCAAAATCCGTATCATTATCGTGATGTTCGCACCAATGGAATGATGGAGCTTTGTGAACAGATGGTAGGCACCGAATACATATTTAATACCACGGGAATTCAGTTTAATTTTTTCAATACCTTATTTCAAATGCTCTCCTCGGTAAAGTCTGAGGAATCGGTGCTGAGTATTGCGAAAAATCTGCTATTTACACCCGATTTGCTTAATTATTTTCTTACCGGATCGATGAAAAGTGAATACACCATTGCCTCCACATCTCAGCTTTTGGATGCATCCTCTTCGTCGTGGGCATATGAGATGATGAGCAAACTTGGGATTAATCAATCGTTGTTTGGTGAGATTGTGCAACCGGGTACTATTATTGGCACCATCACTTCGGATCTGCAAGAGGAACTTGGCTGTGGCCCTATTCCGGTTGTTGCCGTGGGTTCTCACGATACAGCTTCCGCAGTTGCCAGCGTTCCTGTAACAGAGAAAAAGGACTTTATTTATATCAGCAGTGGCACATGGTCTTTGATGGGGATCGAGGCGGATGCGCCCATTATCAATAAGAAAACATATAACTATAATTTTACCAACGAAGGTGGCGTAGGGGGTAAAATTCGATTTTTGAAGAACATTATGGGCCTTTGGATTACGCAGGAAAGCCGCCGTCAGTGGCAACGGGAGGGCAAAAGCTTTAGCTTTGATAATCTTGAAAATGCGGCATGGGCAGCGGAGGCGTTTGTCAGCCTGATCGATCCCGATAGCGCCTCCTTTGCACCGCCGGGGAATATGCCTCGTAGAATTCGAAAGTTCTGCGAAGAGAGCGGACAGCGAGTGCCACTCAGTGAAGGCGAAGTGATACGATGTATCGCACAGAGTATTGCATTTAAATGCAGAATGACGGTGGATGCACTCAAAGATGT